>JAGQRJ010000434.1 GCA_020425635.1 Planctomycetota bacterium
CAGCGCCTGCGGCCCGTTGGGGGTGAGCCCGAGCAATTCACTTGCGAGGGCGAGGGGGCCTCGGAGAGGCCCCCTGAAAACACGCCGAGACCGAGACCGACGCCGAGGCCGAGACCGACGCCGATCCTGAACCTCAGGCCACCAAGCCGTAGGGGCGGAGCTTGCCTCCGCCCGCGGTCGCGCTCCCCCGCGTCGCGTTTTTTTCCGACGCCGAGACCGAGACCGAGACCGAGGCAGAGACCGACACCGAGACCCGGCGCCTGCGGCCCGTTGGGGGTGAGACCGAGCAGCTTAGCTGCGAGGTCGAGGGGGCCTCGGAGAGGCCCCCTGAAAGGCCGTGCGCCTGCGGCCCGTTGGGGGTGAGACCGAGCAGCTTAGCTGCGAGGTCGAGGGGGCCTCGGAGAGGCCCCCTGAAAACAAGTCGAGGGGGCCTCGGAGAGGCCCCCTGAAAACACGTCGAGACCGAGACTGACCTAGGCGAGGAGCTTGGGCACCCAGAACTCAACGAGCCCCTCGAGCTCTTCCGCCGTGAGCTGGGGGGCGTCGTCCGGCCAGCAGCCGTCGCGGTGAAGAACCTCGACGCAGTCGAGGAAGCGCTGCGCGCGGGAGGGGAGCGGAGGGAGGGCGGAGAGCGAGGGGGCCGCCCCCGAGGCGCAGGCGCGTTCGAAGGCCGCCCAGAGCTCGGGGCTGTCGCCGGCGTGGGCCGCCAGGCAGAGGGCGGCTTGCTCGGCGCGGCGGGGACCCCAGCGCAGGATCCCGCTCAGCCAGCGGCTGCTGCCCCGGCGCGCGGGGGGCAGCGGGCCTGCCGCCTCGAGCTGCGCCGTGGCCTGCGCGGGGTCCTCGTGGAGGCCGAGGAAGGGGGCCAGCCCCATGAGCTCGACGGGCACCCGGATCCGCTCGGAGAGGAGCATGCCCAGGGAGCCGCCGGCCTCGTCGAGCCGCTGCTTGAGCTTGCTGAGGTCGGCCATGCCTCCGGAGGTGAGGCCGTGCACTTCGCGCAGGTCGAGCACGAGGTGCCGGACCCCGAGCTGCACCGTCGCCGCGAGCAGCGCGTGCAGCTCGCCCCGAGGGATCCCTGCGTAGCGGGCGTCGAGCTCGGCCCACGCGGAGCCCCGCGTCGGGTCGTGCCAGGTGAGCTCGAGCCCGTGGCTCGGCGTCCCGGCGAGCTCGAAGCGCGCCCCGGGGGCGGTCGTCCCCCGCGGCAGGCACGCGGCGGGTCCCAGCGCGCCGGCGTCGGGCTCGAGGAGGTAGGCCACGAGCTCGAGCTCGGGGGTCACCGCCCCCGAGCGCTGCAGCGCGCGCACGAGCGCGTGGGTCGCCTGGCGGTCTCCCCCGCAGGCCGCGAGCCGGAGTCGGCGCAGGGCCTCGTCCACGCCGGCTAGTCGATCGGCTGGCCGGACTCGATCCGGCGAATCAGCCAGTCGACCCGGCGCTGCATGCGCTCGTCGTCGTAGGAGCCGCGCACCTTCTGCAGCAGCTCGAGCGCTTGCTCGGTGCGACCGCCCGCGGCGAGGCCACGGGCCATTTCGATCGTCTGGATTCGCTCGGTGATCGCCCGCACCGCGTCCGACGGAGGGTCTCCGTCTGCGGTGAACGGGCCGCCGGCCTCTTCGTCTTCGTTCACGGGCTCCAGCTTAACCAGAGCGACGCTCCCGAGCGAACGCGGCTCACGCCGAGCGCGCCAGGCGCGCGTCGACCTCGCGCAGCGTGTTGCGGATCAGGCGCACGTAGGGGCTGTAGGGGCTGAGCTCGAGGAACTGGAACAGGTCCTCCTCGGCCGCGCGGGCCTCGCCGAGCCTGGCGCGCGCGATCCCGCGGAAGAGCCAGGCCTGGGCCAGGCTCGGGGCGAGCTCCAGCGCGCGCGAGGCGTCGTGGACCGTGGCCTCGAGGTTGCCCCGGTGGAACTCGGCGCTGGCGCGGTTGGCCCAGGCCGGAAGGTAGACGTCGTCGACCCCCAGCGCCTCGCTGTAGTCTTGCACCGCGCCCGCGAGGTCTCCCGTGCGCGCGCGCACGATCCCGCGCTTGGTCCACGGCTGGGGGTGGTGAGGGTTCTCGCGGATCGCCTCGCTGAAGGCCTCGAGGGCCTCTTCGAAGCGTCCGCGGGCCACGTGCCGGCTGCCCTCCGCGATCCGCGGGGTGCTGGGGGCGCCCAGCGCCTCGCGCAGCTGCTTCGCCCCGGGGTCCTTGCTGAGGCGGGCCCGCAGCTGACCGTCGACGGGCGACGCCTCGAGCTCGTCGATCGCCTGCCGCAGACGCTCGACGGCGGCCCGCTCGACCTCGGCCTCGGGGACCTCGGAGGCCAGCGCGACCTCGGCGCGGCGCGGCGCGACGAAGACCGTGTCCGCGCCCGGAGCCACGGGGCGGGGCAGGCGCAGCGGCGCGGTGAGCCAGGAGGCGACCGGCGGCGTCGCGTCCAGCAGGCGGGCGCGGCTCGCGGGGTCGCCCTCGCGAGGGCGAACGACCGCGCGGGAGACGGCGCCGCGCGTGAGGGGCTCCCCGCAGGCCCGGCAGTGGCTGAGCCCGCGCACGAAGATCCAGAGCGAGAGCGTGCGGCACTCCAGGCAGCCGTGGACCGCCCGCGAGCGCGTGAGGCGCTGGGCGACCTGCGCGCGGAGTCCGGCGGGGAGCTCTTCGTACTCGTCCGCCTCGAGCGCGCCCGCGACCCACGCCGCCACCGCAGGCGGGAACCACTCCCCGAGCTCGCGCACGAGGTGACTCGAACTCGGGGGGGAGGGGGGCGCGGGCATGCTTCGAGGCTACCCGGCCGGGGTACGCTCCCGAAGCAAAATCGCCGCTCGGACGGACCCGCCGCGGGCGGGTCCCGAGAATCGCGCTACCCTGGGTCGCGCGCCGCCCCGGCGCGCGCAGGAGGTTTTCATGGCCCGTGTTCGTGCAATCTTCTTCGGCGGAGCGCTCGCCCTGTGCGTGGGCTGGATCGCGGGGGCCGCGGGACCGTCCTTGAGCCGCGCCCAGGCCCAGGACACCAAGCTGATCACGTCCTCCTCGCGCTACCAGCTCGAGACCTACGCGGCGTCGGGCAACGCAGGGGACGTCCGCGTCACCTACGGCGCCTACGTGCTGGACACCGAGACGGGGGAGCTGTTCCACGTCAGCGGCAAGCAGAAGCCGACTCGGGTCGGCACCGTCCTCGACGCGCGCTAGTCGGGCGCCCTTCGCGTGCATTGGTCGTCGGCGATCTCGAGGCAGCCAGACCTGGACGACGCGCTCCTCGACGCGGCGCGGATCCTCGACGCCCAGCTCGCGGGTCACGCGCCAGACCTGCTGTGCGTGTTTGGAGCGCGCCACCGCCAGCTGACGCGGGCCGCGCGCTGGCTGCACGAGCGCTACCAGCCGCGGGCCTTGATCGGCTGCACGGCCTCGGGGGCCGTGGGCGGCGGGCAGGAGGTCGAGTTTCGCCCGGCGCTCTCGTTGACCGCGGCCGTGCTCCCTGGGGTCGAGCTCACCCCCTTCGCGTGGGACACCGAAGCGCTCCCCGACCTCGACGCCGCGCCCGCGGCGTGGCACCGCTGGACCGGCGTCGCCCCGGCGGAGCGCCAGGTCTTCGTGCTCCTCGCCCAGCCAACCCGGATCGATCCGAGCGACCTGCTGCTCGGGCTCGACTTCGCCTACCCGAGCAGCCTGAAGGTCGGCGGGCTGGCCTCCGCCCACCCCCACAACCAGCTCCTCCTCGGCGCGGACGAGCCCAGCGGGAGCGTGGTCGGGGTCGCGCTCTCGGGCGCGCTGCGCGTCGACGCGGTCGTGGCCCAGGGCTGCCGTCCGCTCGGACCGAGCTTCACGGTGACCAAGTGCGTGCGCAACCTGCTCGTCGAGCTCAGCGGCCCCGAGGGGCCCCGCAGGCCGACGGAGGTCCTCGACGAGGTCTACGAGGCGCTCGGCCCCGCGGAGCGCGCGCGCTTCTCCGAGACCTTGCAGGTCGGGGTCGCGCAATCGGAGCTCCTCGGCCCGCCGGAGTTCTTGATCCGCAACGTGCTCGGCGCGGATCACGAGCGCGGGATCCTCGTGACCGGAGCGCTCCTGCGCCCGGGGCAAACCCTCCAATTCCACCTCCGCGACGGCGCGGCCGCCGCCGAGGACCTGCGGCGACAGCTCCGCCGGGTCGAGTTCGCGCGGCCGCCGGCCGGGGCCCTGCTGTTCACCTGCAGCGGGCGTGGGCAGGCCTTGTTCGGCGCGCCGAACCACGACTCGAGCGCTTTCCTGAGCGAGGTGGGCGACGTCCCCCTGGGCGGGTTCTTCTGCGCTGGGGAGATCGGTCCCGTCGGCCAGGAGACCCACCTCCACGGCTACACCAGCGCCTTCGCGGTGTTCTCGCCGGCCTGAGCGCTACCCGCACGGCGGCCCTGGGGGGCGTGGAGGACGCGTTGTCCGGTTCACCCCGTGCGCGTAGACTGCCAAGGAGGAGAGGATTTTGGCCACCAGCTTCGACCTAGGGTTCCTCCAGTCCCTCGTCGACCAGGGCGTGATCCAGCGTCCGCAGGCCAATCAGTGCGTGCAGGCGATCGATCAGCGCGCCGCCAGCGGGGCGCCGGTCCAGGCGCCCCAGGTGGTGGCCGAGCTCGGCTTCGTCGATCCCGCCCGATTGCCGGCCC
>JAGQRJ010000061.1 GCA_020425635.1 Planctomycetota bacterium
GGATCTCCCACGACGCGCCGAGCGGCACCCCCAGCCGGCGGTAGGCGTCTTCGCGGCGGGCGTGCTCGGCCGGGTCGCCGGGGACGATCCCGCCGCGGCCGTCGGGCCTGAAGAACTCCATGTTGACCTTCAGGCTGTCGAAGCGGTGCACGCTCCCGAGGAAGGTGTGCCAGCGGGCCACGTCGGTCGCGGTCAGCAGGCGCTTCCCCACGCTGTCTTGCCAGTGCAGCCAGTTGATCCCGATCCCGTCGGGGTCGGCGGCCTGCACGTTGCGGAACAGCGCGCTCAGGTTGCGCTGGAGCACCGCGGAGGAGCGGAAGCCGCGCCAAAAGGTCGGCGACCAGAGGACCGCGGTCCGTGGCCGGCGCGCGTGCATGTCTTGCACGGCTTGAATCAGGTAGGCCTCGTAGGCCGCGCGAGTCGTGGGGTCGGCGAGGTCGCTGAGGTTGGCCTCGTAGCCGATGTACCAGTGGAAGGTCAGCTGCGGGTAGCGCGCGAGGAACGCGTCCATGGCCTTGCGTGAGGTGCGCAGGTTCTTCCAGCGGAAGCCGGCGTCGACGATCCCCTCGACGTAGCGGCTGCCGGGTCCCGTCCAGGGAATGAACTGGGTCCCGACGAACACGTTGTCGAAGACGTCGAAGTAGTCCTCGCACACGTCGAGCACCGCGGTGATCAAGTCGCCTCGCTCGTCGGCTATGTCTTGCAGCACGAGGTTGGCGACGAAGTCGGAGCGGCTGCGGTCGCGGTGTTCTCGCTTGACGTGCTCGAGCCAGCGCCGCAGCTCGGCGGGTGGCGTGCTCGTGAGCGTCGAGGCCTGGACCATGAGGCTCTTGGGCAGCGAGCCCCCCTGGGGTGGCGGCGCAGCCGGCGGGGCGGCGGGGATCGGGGCCGGCGCCCCTGTCTCGGGCAGGGGGTGCAGGTAGCTGCCAAAGGCCCAGCGCCGCGCGCCGCCGAACACGATCTGCCGCCAGGCACCGAGGCTGCCGACTTGCACGTAGACCTCCCCGCGAACGACGGCCCCCACCTTGCGGTAGCGGCTCGACGGGCCGCTGCGCACGTTGAGGCTGCGCGCCGAGACCTCGAGCCGCGTCCCGCTGCTCGCCCGCAGTCGGGAGCTCTCGATCCAGCCCCTGCGTCCGGCGAAGTGCACGGCCGTCCACGTGCCCGAGCGCCCGGCGGTGACGTAGCGATCTCCCGCGGCCGCGCGACCCAGGGGGGCCAGGAAGGTCCCGGGTCCCACGCGGACCTCGCTGTCGCTGACCACGCGGACCACGTCCTGGGCGGGGCTGGGAGTGAGGAGGCAGAGCGCGGCCAGGACGCCGAGGGAGAGCGAGGAGGAGGTGTGCATGCTCACCTCATGTGCAAGCGCGCTGCCACACGGATCGGGGCTAAGTCGTGCGACCGCCGTGAACGCTCGTTTTCAGCGCCTGCATAGAAGCGGATCTGGGTGAAACGAGCGCGTGCGCAGCTCGCACACTCGAGGCTCACGCGAGGGGAGTGAGCGGGGCCTCCAACCCTAACGCGCCGACCAGGCCCAGGCGGCGAGCAGGA
>JAGQRJ010000435.1 GCA_020425635.1 Planctomycetota bacterium
CAGGCGCGCCTCGCTTGGTAGGCTAAGGGCAGCCGTGTCGAGGACCCGTGGACGTTCGCGCCTGGATTGCCTGTGCCTGGTGTCTGGCCAGCCCCGCGTTGGGGGCGCCTGAGGTGTTCTACCTGCGCGGCGTGCGCGACCAGCGCGCGTTCACCGGGACCCTCGAGCTCGACGGCGAGCGCTTCAGCCTCGTGCGCCACTTCGCCGACGGGGCGCAGGAGACCTGGAAAGGGACGGCCCGCCCGCGCGCCGGGAGCCTGACCCTCGAGCGCCGCGACACGCCCCGGGTGCGGACCTACGTCTACCTCGACGACCCGGCGGCCGGAGAGCGCGGCTTCTACCGGCAGCGCGGGGTGGACTACGAGCGCGCGGTCGCCGCGGCGGGCCTGACCGACGCGACACCGCGGGTCGGCTGCGTGCTCATGGTCGAGGACGAGGGCTGGGGGCGGAAGGCGATCACCGAGCCGCTGGGGGCCGCGCTCTACGGCGACCTGCTGCGCCAGGGCCCCTACGCCACGGTGCGGGTCGTGGTCGGTCGCGCCGACGGCGGGGCCCGACTGGCCGCGACGCTGCGCGAGCTGGCCGCCGACCACGACCAGCTCGACGTGTTCCTCTCGATCCACACCACCCAGCGCGACCCCGCCGCCTGGGCGGCGGCGGTGGGCCCCGAGGCCGCGCGCAAGCTGCGCCTCGTCTACTCCACCGCCTGCTACGGCAACGACGTCGCGCGTGAGGCCTGGGAGCGCTTGGGCCCGCAAGCGGTGGTCACCCACGTCGGCGAGAACAACCCCGTGATCGCGCTCCCGTTCCTGCTCTCGGAGTGGGTCCGCGGCCGGCCCCTGGGCGAGTCCGTGCGCGACGGCTACCGCAAGACCGTGGCCCTGGAGCGGCTCGTGCAGGCGCTCCCCAGCGGCGCCAAGCTCGCCGAGGCCATGATCCCGGCGCGCGAGAGCCAGCCGGTGATCTCGGGCGACGCCGGGCTGCGGATCGCGACCGGGCGCGCGTTCGCGCGCAGCGTCCCCGGCCGGCAGTGCTTCGACGCCCGCGGCGCCGGAGCGCTGGGGGTCGCGCTCGAGACCCTCGGGCGCGGCGGCTACACCCTCGACGCCGCGCGCCTGCGCCAGGCGCCGGCGCTCCTCGGCGCGCTGCCCCCGGGGCTGCCCGAGGTGCTCGAGCGCGCGCGGATCGTGCCCGACGGGCTGCAGCTCGAGCTGCGCGCGCGCGCCTCGATCACGCTCTACGGCTCGCTGGCCCTGCGCCTCGAGCCGGCGACCTCCGTCACGGTGCGCACCTTCGACCTCGAGCGCGGGCGGATCGACCTGCGGGTGCGCGGGGTCAGCGGCGTGTGGGGCGGCGTGCAGTTCACGGCCCGGGGCTTCGAGCTGCGTCGGCTGCCGCTGGTGGGCTGGGTGGTCACCGTGCGCACGGGCGCCGCGCCGATCCCGATCCCGCTGGGCGGACGCGCCCCCGTCCGCGTCTCCCGCGAGGTCGACGCCCTGCTCCGCCCGGGTTCGTTGCCGCTCCAGCAGCAGAAGTAGGGGCCTCGAGGCCGGGCTACGACTCCTTGATCAGCTCGAGGTGGGGCGACGACTCCAGCAGCGCGCGGAGGCCGGCTTCGAAGCGGTCGAAGCGCACGATCAGCGAGTCTGCGGACGAGTATTTCGCGCGGATCTCCGGGGTGTCGTAGTGCGTGAAGGTGTATTGGTGCCGCCAGTTCGCGTTGCGGTCGAAGGTCACCTTGAACTCGCGGTTGAGCTTGAGCTCACCCAGCGGGAGCTCGTCGTTGCTGTAGTAGGTGCTCTCGGGCGCCTCGTGGAGCCCCTGCTGGACGACGAGCGCGGCCAGCTCCTCGAAGAACGGCTCGGCGGCCCGGTAGGTCACCCGGCGCTCCGGGGTCTCCTGGGTGCGGTAGCGCACGAAGAACTCGTCGCCGCCGCCATGCTGGAACAGGAAGGGGGTCGTGCCCGACTGCCACTCGTAGCGGAAGAGGCGCTGGACGGTCGTGTAGTAGCAGAGCTCCGAGACGATCGTCGGGATCTGACCCGGGCGGTAGCCGTTCCGGTTGAAGAACTGCTCGGCTTCGAACTCTTCAGGGGTCTTGGGCTTGTGCGTAGCTCGGAGCTGGAGCCCTTTCAGGAAGGCGTGCAGCGCCGTGAGCTTCAGGTTGAGCGGGTGCTGGTCGTGGGCGTTGATCCGAGGCCCAGAGGTCTGGTAGCCGAAGTGGATCCGACACGACCCGGCGTCGGTCGTGAGCTCGAAGGTCTGGCCGTAGGAGCGGCTCTCGTGGCGGAGCGTGGGGTCGTCAGCGGCGGGAGCCTCGCTCTGGGGAGTCGTGAGCCCGTTCTGCTCGAGGTAGTCCACCAGCTCGGCGTGGAGGGCTTCGTCGAGGGTGTAGTCGCTGGCGGGCATCCGCCCGCCGCCTCCAGCGGGGTGGTAGCCCTGCCACTCGCTCACGTAGGAGAGCACCCCGTCCTTGAACTCGACGTGCTCGAGCTGTCCGTTCGAGTCCCGGGAGCGTTCCTGCTGATACTCGGTGAACCTGAACTCCAAGACGCGCATGCCAGCCTCCCGCACGAGTCTACGCGGGCGACGCGCGCGCGCTACCTCACACCCAGCGGGGTGTAGCGCGCGCGCAGCGCCTCGGGGAGCTCGTCGACGTAGAGGTCGAGCTGGGGCACGTAGCCGAGCAGGTCGGCCAGGCGCAGGATCCCGATCTCGGTCTTGGCGTCGGGGATCTCGCCGGCGCGGCAGGCCGCGATCGCCTCGCGCAGGTCGCGCGAGACCATGCGCGTGCCCTCCTCCTGCACCGAGCCGTCGCCGAGGGCGGCGCCGCGGGCGCTGGGGTCGACCTCGACCGCGACCAGGTAGACCTTCTCGTCGGTGACCCCCGGGGAGGGGAAGAACCCGCCCCCGCCGAGGGCGGCGACGGCGCCAGGGTCGACCTGGTAGCCCGCCTCCTCGAGGGCCTCGATCGCGCCGCGGCGGCGGACCCCCTCCCAGCCGTGGTCCTCCTCCTCGAGCACGCCCGCCACGATCTCGCCGATCGTGTCGAAGGGGTGCGGGTCGGGGAAGGGGAGCTGGTCTTGCTTCGTGCGCCGCAGCCAGATCGGCGGGCGGGTGCCTTCGCGGTAGTGCACCACCGGGCGTCCGCTGTCGGGGTCCTTGGAGTAGAGCACCACGGCCACCGCGTCGACGTGCAGCCGGCTGAGCACGTCGCAGCGGTAGGTGTCGGAGGTGCGGCCGTCGGTGAAGGTGTTGCGCAGCACGAAGCGCTTGACCCGGAGGAAGCCCTCGTCGCAGCGCGACGCCGCCGTCTCGTCGGCGACGAGGGTGATCTCGCGCACCAGGGCTTCGTGGGGCGCCCCGCTCACGCGGGGGTCCCGGCCGCGAGGGCCTCGACCACGGCGTCGGTGGTGGTCAGCTCGGCGCCGGCCGCGCGCAGCTCGCTCAGGGCCGCCGCGCCGCCCTCGGGGGTGATCGGCCACACCGCGTCCTCGACCAGGCGCACGCGGTAGCCGCGCTCGAGCAGCCCGAGGGTCGCCTGCTTGACGCACACCTCGGTCACCACCCCGAACACCACCACGGTCTCGGCGCCCGTGCGCTCGAACACCGCCTCGCAGGCGGGGTTGCTGAACACGCTGAAGGTCTGCTTCTCGAGCACCACGTGCGCGCGGCGGGGGTCGGGGAGCGCGGCGCTGGGGGGGGCGCTCGGCACGCGCACCTCACGCCCGGTGCGGGTCTCGGCGACCTTGGCCTGGCCCGGGGTGCCGACCACCGCGTGCGCCGGCCAGTCGGCGAACTCGGGGTCGTCGGGGGCGTGCGCGTCGACGCAGGAGACGAGGGGCACCTGCGCGGCGTCGGCGGCCGCGATCAGGCGGGCGAGGTTGGGCTTGATCGCCTCGGCGCCCGCGGCGTAGAGCTTGCCGCCTGGCTCGACGAAGTCGCGCTGTGTGTCCACGTCCAAAAAGGCCCAGCTCACGGGGTCACCTCCTCAGGGTCTCGGGGCGCCGTGACCCGGGCGCGGGCGGTCGCGCGGGCCGACTCGGCCAGCGCGATCAGCGCGGGGCTGCGGGTCACGGCGTA
>JAGQRJ010000436.1 GCA_020425635.1 Planctomycetota bacterium
GAGTTCTACGGGCTCGAGGCTGGCCGCTACGACCTCGCCGACTACCTCGAGCTCGCCGACGGGTCGCGCCCGACCGGGCTCGGCCCGCTCCCGGTGCTCGTCCGCGACCCGCTGCTGGGCTTCGAGGCGCCCCAGCCCGAAGCGCTGACCCCAGGCGCGCTGCCCCAGCGCGGCGGCTACCGCGCGGCGCTCCTGGTCGGCGGCGCGGTGTGGGCGCTGGGCCTGCTCGCGCTCGTGGCCTTCGGCCTCCGCCGCAAGCGGGCCAGCGCTCAGACCACGCGCGCGGGCGACGCCGTCGACCCCCTCGCCGCCCTCAGCGGCGCCGCGCGCGAACGCGCCCTGACCCCCACGGAGCAGGGGCTGCTCGAGCGCCTGTTGCTCGCCCGCTGGCTCCTGGCCGCGGGCCTCTCGGAGCTGCCCCCCGAGCGCGCGCTCTCCGAGCTGCGCGACGACCCGCGCTACGGGCCGAAGCTCGCCTGCCTCGAGGCCTGGCTGCACCGCCCGCAGCCCGAGCCCGCCGACCTCGACGCGCTGCTCGCGGAGCGCGAAGCATGATCTCGGGCTTCAACTACCCCGCGGCCCTGCTGGCCCTGGTCCTGCCCCTCGCGCTCCTCCTGCGCGCGCTCTGGCGCAGCCCGGCGCGCGCCGTGGCCCTGCCCCTCGACCACGCCCGCCGACCCCGGCGGGGGTGGAGCTGGCTGCTCACCCTCGGCGAGTCCTTCGCGCCGCTGCTGCTCGCCCTCGCGATCCTGCTGGCGGCGGGCCCGCTGCAGCTCAGCGTGCCCCAGACCCGGCGCTCGCTGACGAACATCGAGTTCTGCCTCGACGTCTCGGGCAGCATGACCGCGGACATGAGCGGCGGCGGCGGGTTCTACGACACCGCGGTCGGGAACCGACGCTACGACGTGTGCATGCGCGCGATCAACGAGTTCCTCGACTTCCGCGAGGGCGACGCCTTCGGGCTCACGATCTTCGGCAACCAGGTCCTGCACTGGGTGCCCCTGACCTCCGACGCCTCGGCCTTCCGCTGCGCGCCGCCCTTCCTCGACCCGGCCAAGCTCCCGGGCTGGTTCAACGGAACCGAGATCGGCAAGGCGCTGCTCGCCTGCGAGCGTGTGCTCAGCTCGCGCGAAGAGGGCGACCGCATGGTGATCCTGCTCTCCGACGGCTACAGCGCCGACCTCTCGGGGGGGCGCGACGAGGAGGTCGCCGCGCGGCTGCGCGCGGCCGGGATCGTGGTCTACGCGATCCACGTCGCAGACAGCGACCCGCCCGCGGAGCTGACCACGATCGCCACCCGCACCGGGGGTGAGGTGTTCGCCGCAGACGACCCGCGCGCGCTCTCCTTCGTGTTCGAGCGGATCGACGCCATGCAGCCAGCCAAGCTGGAGAAGGTCGCGGCCGAGGCCCAGGACCTGTTCGTTCCCTTCGCGCGCGTCGGCGTCGCGCTCCTCGCCCTGCTCGCCCTGGCCGGCTTCGCGCTGCGCAGGACCCCGTGGTAGCCGGCGTGGCGGCCGCGCTGGCCGCGGTGCTGCTCGCGCTGGGGGAGGCGCTGCACGCGCTCCGCGTGCGCCGCCTCGCGCACCTGGCCTTCGGCCCCCTGGCCCGCCCCCGACCGTGGACCCACGCCGCTCCCTCCCTGCGCGTGCTCGCCGCGGCCGCGGCCGCGTGGGGCCTGGTCACGCTGCTCGGCTTGCCGCCCAAGACCCACCGGGCCGAGGCCCCCGAGTCCGAGCTGCCCCCCGAGCACCTGGTGCTCGTGCTCGACGTGTCGCCCTCCATGCGCCTGGAAGACGCCGGCCTCGAGCGCGACCAGAGCCGGCTCGAGCGCGCGCGCGAGGTGGTGGAGTCGCTGTTCCGCCGGGTCCCCCTGACCCGCTTTCGGCTGAGCGTGATCGCGACCTACAGCGGCGCCAAGGCGGTGGTCGTGGACACCCGCGACCTCGAGGTCGTGCGGAACATCCTCGGCGGGCTCCCCATGCACTACGCCTTCGCGAGCGGGAAGACGCGCCTCTTCGCTGGCCTGGAAGAGGCGGCGCGGATCGCGCACCCCTGGAACCCACGCAGCGCGGTGGTGGTCTTGATCAGCGACGGCGACACCGTCCCGGCCCAAGGCATGCCGAGCATGCCCGCCTCGGTGCGCGACCTGCTGGTGGTCGGCGTCGGCGACCCGCACCAGGGGAGCTTCGTGGCCGGGCGCATGTCGCGGCAAGACGTCCCGACCCTGCGCCAGATCGCGGCGCGCCTCGGCGGCCTCTACCACGACGGCAACGCCCGCCACCTGAGCTCGGACACCCTCGGGAGCCTGCTCCCCGCGCGCACCCGGTCCCTCCTCGAGCGCCTGACCCGCCGGGAATACGCCCTCCTCGCGACCCTCCTCGGCGCCCTCGTCCTGGCCTTGCTGCCCGTCTTCCTGCGCCGCTTTGGGACCGAGCTCGCGGGCGCGCCCCAAAGGCGCGAAGATCTCCTACCATGAGGCCACGGAGGTGGACGTGAGTATGCCCGAGCTCCCCCGCCGCTTTCCCTGGAAGGCGGTCCTCGCGGTGTGGCTGTCGGTCCCCCTCGTCGTGGGCGCCTACCACGCGGGCCCAGGCCAAGAGCGGCTGATCGCAGACCGCGCAGGCGACCGACTCGCGCGCGCCCAGGAGGCCCTGGCGGCCGGAGACACCGCGCGCGCGAAGGCGCTCCTGGCCGAAGCCGCGAGCCTGATCCCGGCCAGCGACGTCGCCGCGCAGCGGCGAATCGCGCTCGAGTCGGCCAAGGCGGGCATGCAGTGCGGCGGCCTGCCCGAGAGCCGCGACGCCCTGGCGCAGCTCGTCGACGCGATCGTGGCAGACCCCCAGGCCGACCCCCAGCTCGCCCAGGAGGCGCGCCAGGCCCTGGCCAGCGCGCAGTTCTACATGACCTGGCTCATGCGCCTCGAAGGCCTCGAGCGCGAGGTGTGGGAGCCCGAGATCGAGGCGGCCCGGCAGAACTACCGCCTCCTGGCCGAGGCCGGGGGCCCCGGGCGCGAGGCGCGCGAGAAGGACCTGGCCGCCGCGATCCGCCTGCAGCGCATGGACCTCGACGAGCTCATGGGCCTGCCCCTCCCCAACCAGTGAGACGGCAGCGGAAGCGGTCGCGGTCGCGGCCAACCAAAGCCAGGCAAGGGCAAGCAGCAGGGGCAGAAGAAGCAAGAGGACGCTCGCGGAGCCAGCATGGGGCCGCCCGCCGACGGCTCGGGGTCGTAGGGCAGT
>JAGQRJ010000437.1 GCA_020425635.1 Planctomycetota bacterium
CAGCGCCTGCGGCCCGGCCCGTTATGGGTGAGCCCTCGCAGCTTTGCTGCGAGGGCGAGGGGGCCTCGGAGAGGCCCCCTGAAAACACGCCGAGGGGGCCTCGGAGAGGCCCCCTGAAAACAGGCTGAGCTAGGCCACTACCCCTGCTTGACCTCGATTCGCTGCAGCGGGCGCCCCCCCTGCACCTCCGAGCGCACCGACTCGACGCGCAGCGTGCGCCCGTCTTCCAAACGGAGGGCGTCCCCCGGGGCGACGTAGGGGGTCGAGGGGGCCAGATACACCTGACGGTGCGCGTCGTAGATCACCCGCAGCGCGGTCGCCGCGCCGTCGCCGCCCGAGAGCAGCTGGGCCGCGACCGAGGCGTTGGCGCCCGCGGGCGAGGTCGGCGTGTAGAGCACCTGCCGGCAGGAGGTGCAGCGGATTCGCAGGCGCGGGAGCTCGGGGAGGTGCAGCTGCCGTTGCACACCGCAGGCGCAGAGCACGTTCAGCGTGTCGGCGTCGATCTGGGTGACCACGGGCTGCTTTTGGGCCGCCTCCATGAGCGCGAGCGAGGCGATCCGCGCCGAGGAGGCCTCTCGCGCGAGCCGTGAGGCGCGGCGGCTCTCGAGCAGGTCGCCGCCGTCGCCGAGGATATCGCCGCGCTCGAACTCGGCGGCCGAGATCCCGAACTCGCGGCTCACGGTCTTGAAGTTCTCGAAGGTGTCGAGGAGCTGCTGCTCGATATCCTCCATGTAGCCGTCGAAGCGCACCTCGCCCTCGCGCACGAAGAGCTCCTCGAGGGTCTCCAGGCCGAGGACGCCCTTTCGCTTGCGGGGGGTGCCCTGCGCCTGCGGGACCTCGTTGGGGTCGAGCTCGAGGGTCCGGGTGAGGTCTTCCACCGAGCGGCTGAGGTCTCCCAGGTTTCCGCCGGGAGCGAAGCGATCGCTCGCGCTCGCCGACTCGTCGGGCGCCTTGCGCGTCGACTTGTCGAGGACCTGAGACATGAGGGACTCGCGCAGGTCCTTGCCAGCGAGCTTGCGGTCGGCGTTGAGCTCCGCGGCGCGGGCGAAGATCAGCGCCAGGTCCCGGCGGTTGATCTTGCCGACTAAGCGTTCCTCTTCCACGAGGAGCCTCCTTCGCTGGGGCGCGAGCGGGGGAGCCGGGAAGCCCCCCACACCAACCCCAGCAGCAGCGTCAGGTGGAGCGTGGCCCAGAGCACTCGCGCGCGCCACTCGCCTGGCGAGGCCGTCGCTCGGGGCAGCGCGGGGAACCCCTGCCGCTCGGGGTCGAGGGGGGTCGCCTCGCGGGGCTCCGCGGGGATCGGCGGCAGCACGCGTCGCTGGGAGTCGTCCCACTCGCCGACGAAGAGCCAGAGCACCGCGCGCTGCACGCGCTGGTTGCTCAACCCTTGCTCTCCCGGGCCGCCGTCGGTGGCCAGGCTCAGGAGCCACCAGCCGCGCCGATCGAGGGTGATCGAGAACCCGCCTTCGGCGTCGGTGCGCTCGGCCCGGCGGTATTCCATGAGCTCGGGCAGGGGGTCAGGGAGCGCGTCGGTGTAGGTCTCGGCCTCCAGGACCCCGTCCGCGTAGGGGTGATGATTGAGCAGGACCTTGCCGCGGAAGGTGGCGCCGACCGGGAGGCCGTAGGGCCGGGTCAGCGGCACGATCTCCAAGGGGTCGCCGACGACGCGGTTCCAGCCGATCTGCGCCCCGCGCACGTGGACGATCAGCTTGGCGTAGTCGTCGATCTGCCGCTTGGGCGGCTCGCTGTAGGGCATGCCGCGAAAGCGCAGCACGTGGTCGCCCGGCGCCTGGGCCGTGTATTGCACGCGCCAGGCGCGGACCTCAGGGGTCCCTGCGGTCGTGACCGCGGCCGTGAGGTGGGCGGGGCGGCCGGCCGTCGGCGACCAGGCGTCCACCAGCGCGGGCCGACGCACCGGGAAGCGGTCGTTGGTGTAGGGGTGGCCGACCGAGAACTCGACCGTGACCGTCTCGCCGGGGTCTACGATCCCCGCGTCGGCCTCGAGCATGGGGTAGTGGGCGAGCACCGGCGCGCCCGCCGCGACCGCAAGGCACAGGGTCAGTCCAACGCTGGTTCGTTGCATGCAACCTCTCCCCCACCCATCGGCAGATTAGCCCCTGCCTCGCCGCTGGGCCAGCGAATGGATCGGGCCCGCCAGACGCGGGGTCAGCGCACGGCCGGCCAGGGCTGGAGCGCCGTCCAGCGCCAGCGGCCCGCCTCTGCGCGGAACTCCAGCGTGACGGGGCCAGCCCGGGAGGCCGCTGGGAGGCGCGCCAGCGCCGCGCCCTCGAGGGCCGGATCGCCTGGGCGGCGCGCGAGGCTCAGCTCCAGGTAGGCGCGCAGCCGAGGGAATCCGTCGGATCGCCCGAGCAGGGAGCCCACCGCTCCCTCGGGTCCGTCGAGCCGCTGCAGGACCTCCGGCGCCACCAGGGCCTCGAGGGCCTGCGCGTCGAGGTGCTCGACCGCGGCTTGCACGCTGGTCCAGGCCTCTTCGGGCGAGGAGGCCGGCGGGTCCCGGGTGAGCGCGCGGGTCGACACCGCGCACAGCTCGAGCAGCAGCAGCGAGCGCTCTCCGCGGCTGACCTCGAGCCGCACCAGGCCGAGCCCCGGCGACAGCCAATGCTGCACGCGCAGCGCGCCACCGCGCCGCTCCGTGCGCACGGCCGGCAGGCGCCCGGCGGGGACCTCCACCACGTCCTGTCCGTGGCGCTGACCGCGCCCGTCGTCCCAGCTCCGCGCGGGGGCCCACACCCGGTAGGCCGTC
This sequence comes from Planctomycetota bacterium, assembly GCA_020425635.1. Taxonomy (GTDB): domain Bacteria; phylum Planctomycetota; class J058; order J058; family J058; genus JAGQRJ01. The sequence goes on from JAGQRJ010000437.1 coordinate 2,765, forward strand.
TGGGCCAGGCCTTGGGGCCAGAACCAGATCGCGCGAGACCCGGGCCACAGGCGCACCTCTCCCCCGTTGCGCGACCACCCGAGCGAGCGCAAGACTCGCCCCTGGACCTGAGGGTCGAAGGCCGAGAACAACGCCACCCGCTGCGGCGGCGCCCCGGGGCGGGTCGCGACGTACCACAGCACTTGCTGCGGGTCGACGGGGAGCAGGCTCGCGACCTCGGGCGAGGGCTGGGCCAGGTCGGTCGGGGCCTCCATGGGCTCGACCACGGGCGGGGGAGGCGGGGGAGCTGGCTCCGAGGAGCACCCAGCGAGGGCCGTGACCCACAGGGCCGACATCGCCGTCAGGAGCTCGACTCGCCGCGCGTTCACCCGCCCATGCTACCGCTGCGCCCGCAGCTCTGCTCCGCCGCCCGCCCCCGCTCCCTCCGGAGTCGGATCACCGCAGGTCTCGCAGCGGCGCGGGTGCGCTACACTTGCCGCCTCGCCTCGAGGAGGGCCACGTGGGAATCGCGATCGTCACCGGCGCCAGCCGCGGGATCGGACGGGCTTGCGCCCTCGAGCTCGGGCGCGCGGGCTACGAGGTGTGGGCCAACTACCGCAGCAGCTCGGCCGACGCGGAGTCGTTGAAGGCCGAGATCGAGGCGGCCGGGGGGGCGTGCCGCCTGCTGCAGTTCGACGTCGGCGACACCGAGGCCGTCGCCGCCGCCCTCGGCGACCTCAGCGACAGCCCCCCCGAGGTCCTGGTCAACAACGCCGGGATCACCCGCGACGGGCTGTTCCTCACCATGCAGCCCGAGGACTGGTTCTCGGTGATCCAGACCAACCTCGGCGCGTTCTTCAACGTGACCCAGCCGGTGCTCAAGGCCATGAGCCGCGCCAAGCGTGGGCGGATCGTGACCCTGGCCTCGGTCTCCGGCCAGGGCGGCAACAAGGGTCAGAGCAACTACGCGGCCTCGAAGGCCGGGCTGATCGCGGCCACCAAGAGCATCGCCAAGGAATACGGGCGCTGGAACATCCTCGCCAACGTGGTCAGCCCTGGCTTCATCGCCACCGACATGACCGCCGAGCTCCCCGAGAAGGAGCTCGCGAAGGCGATCCCTCTGCGCCGCTTCGGGGGCCCGGAAGAGGTCGCCAAGGTCGTGCGCTTCCTCGCCTCGGAAGACGCGAGCTACGTGACGGGGGCCGTAATCAATGTCAACGGCGGCCTCTACATGTAGGCTGAGGGCCGCATGCCCTCGATAGCCCCTCCGTCGCCGAGCGCCAGACCCGGCTCCTTCGGCTCGCTGTGGCTGCTCACGCTGCTGGGGGCCGCGCTCCTGTTCACCGTCGAGCCGCTCGTGGCCAAGCTCCTGATCCCGTCGTGCGGGGGCGCCTTCGGCGTGTGGGCGACCTGCCTGACGTTCTTCCAGGGCGTGCTCTTCCTCGGCTACCTCTACTGCCTCGCGCTCCCTGCGATCGGGCGCTGGCACCTGCTGCTGCTGCTCTTGCCCGTGGTCGCGCTGCGCGTCACCCCGCTGGGCGAGCTCGCCGCCGAGCCCGACCCCGCGTCGCCGACCTGGGGGGTGCTGTGGGCGCTCACGCGCGACGTCGGGCTGCCGTTCTTCGTGCTCTCGACCACGAGCGTGGCCACGCAGACCTGGCTCGCGCGCTCGACACTGCCCCAGCGCAGCGACCCCTACCGGCTCTACTCGGCCTCGAACCTCGGCTCGCTCCTGGGGCTCCTCGCCTACCCCCTGATCTGGGAGCGCTTGACCGGGCTCCACGCCCAGCGCCTCGGCTGGAGCGTGGGCTACGGGGTCTACGCGCTCCTCGCGCTCGCGGTGTTCGCGCGCCCGCTCGCGCCGCTCCCGCCGAAGGTGATCGCGGAGGCGGAGGTCCTGGTCACCTGGCGCGCGCGCGCGCTGTGGTTCGTGCTCAGCGCCCTGCCCGCCGCGTTCCTCGTCAGCGCCACCGGCCGGCTGGCCGAGGACCTCGGCTCCCTGCCCCTGGTGTGGGTGATCCCGCTCGTGGTCTACCTGGGTTCCTTCGTGCTCCTGTTTGGCCGGCGGAGTTGGGTCCCCGGCTGGGCGCTGCGCTTCGCCCCCGCGGTCTCGGCGCTCGGCTTGCTCGCCTTCGTCGCCAGCGAGGCCCTCACCGTGCTCGGGAGCCTGGCGCACGTGGCCTCCCTCGGCGCGCTCTGCCTGCTCATGCACGGGCTGCTCCACGCGCGGCGCCCACCCAGCTCGCGGCTCGGCGAATACTGGCTGTGGGTCTCCTTGGGAGGCTGGGCCGGCGGCGCCTGCGCCACCTTCGTGGCGCCGCTCGTGTTCGACGGCATGTGGGACTACCCGCTGTGCCTCGTCGCCAGCTGGAGCGTCCTGCTCTGGATCGGCTGGCGCCAAGCGCTGGGGGCCGTCGGCCGCGAGCCGCTGGCGTCCTTCGCGCTCGGGGTCGCGCTCTGGGTCGCGATCGTCGTCGGGATCGGTCAGGCCCTGGTCGATCAGGTCTCGGGTCCGCCCGTGCTCGAGCGCGTGCGGAGCTTCTACGGCGTCTACCGTGTCACCGCCGCGACCTTTCACAACGCGGGGTCGGTGCGCAGCCTGCACCACGGCTCCACCGTTCACGGGCGCCAGCTCACCGAGAACCCGCGCCTGCCCCTGGGCTACTACAACGTCGAGGGACCCTGGGGCGACCTCATGCGCAGGGTCGCGGGCCCCGAGACCAAGAGCGCCGTGATCGGGCTGGGGGTCGGCGGGCTCTCGGCCTACAGCACCCCGACGAGCGACATGACCTACTACGAGCTCGATCCCGAGTGTGCGGTGCTCGCCCGGCGCTGGTTCGGGTTCCTCGAGCACGCGCAGGGCAAGCTGAGGGTCGTGCCGGGAGACGCCCGGGTGACCCTCGCGCACGACGTGGCGGCGGGGACCTTCGACCTGATCGCGATCGACGCGTTCTGCGGCGACGCGATCCCGACCCACCTGCTCACGCGGGAAGCCATGGCGCTCTACGCCAGCCGCCTCGAGCCCGACGGGCTGCTGATCGTGCACGTCTCCAACCGCTACTACGACCTGGTCCCGGTCGTCACCGACTCCCGCCCGCCCGAGTTCTTCGGGGTGCGGAGGTTCGATCGGGTGGACCCCTCCTCCTATCCCCTGCGCGAGCCGTCGCACCTGATCGCCCTCTGCCGCTCGCGCGCCAAGCTCGAGCCTCTGCTCGAGCGCGGCTGGGAGCCGCTGCCCGAGCCCACGGGGGAGCACCTGTGGACCGACGACCACGCGGACTTGCTCGGCTCGTTGCGTTGGTAGCGCCGCGGCGCGGGCGGCCGAGGCAGGCGGCGAACGGTATACTGCGGCCGAGGGCGGGTCGCCGCCCCGCGTAAGGAACTCACTCGGTGAAGCGCGTTCGCGACTACCTGCACGACATCGGAGACGAGGCCACCTTCGTCTCGGCGCACCCCTACTCGGTGCTGGTCGAGCTGGAGGAGGGGGCGGGCGCCGACGAGCTCGCCGAGGACGCAGAGATCACGCACCGCCTCGCCACGCGCGAGGTGCAGCGCCAGGCCGTGTCGTCCCGCGAGGCCGCGGTGTTTCCCCTGCGCGCCCCGCTCGGGATCCTCGAGGTCGGGCGCGCCTCCGACTGCCAGCTGGTCGTCGACCACCCAGCGCTCTCCAAGCGCCACGCGAAGTTCACCGTCGTCCCCGGCGGGGTCACGCTCGAAGACCTCGGCTCGACCAACGGGACCTACGTCCAAGGGCGCCGTCTGAGCCCCGGCGAGGTCGCGCGCCTCGAGCCCGAGTCGCGGGTCTCGTTCGGACGCGCGGCGGGGTTCCAATACCTGGACCCGACCTCGTTCTTCCACTACCTGGCCCTGCTCCAGCGCTTCGGATTCTGAGGGCCCTTGGATCCTGAGGCTTGGGCCCAGCTCGAGCGATTGCTGCTGCGCGACCCAGGCCAGCGCGGGGCCGCGCACCTGCACCAGCCTGGAGGGCTCGAGGCCGCAGCCCGGGCGCTGCTCCGCGCCCGGCGGACCTTGCTCTTGACAGGGTTCCCCGTGCTCCGCGCCGGCGCCGGCGAGACGGACGGCCCCGGCGCGACGCGAGCGCTGGGCGACGCCTTGACCGCGCTCGGGGGCGAGGTGCTCTACCTCACCGACCCGCTCTGCGCGCCGCTGCTCCGCGCCCTCGACGCGACCCCGCTCGAGGTGCTCACCCTCCGCCCTGGCGATCGGGCTGGCGCTCGGGCGACCCTCGCCCGGCTCGCCCCCACCCACATGGTCGCGATCGAGCGACCCGGGCGCGCCGCGGACGGTCACTTCCGCAACATGCAGGGGCAGGAGATCGACCACCTCACCGCGGGCCTCGACGAGCTGTTCCTCGTCGGCGGCGACGTGGTGACCGTCGCGATCGGCGACGGCGGCAACGAGCTCGGCCTCGGCGCTGCGCGCGACCGTGTGGTGGCCCACGTGCCCCACGGGGAGGCGATCGGCACCGTCGTCTCGGCCGACCACACCGTCGCAGCCGGCGTCTCCGAGTGGGGCGGGCTGGTCCTCGTGGCCGCCCTCTCCCTGCTCGCGGGCCGCGACCTGCTCCCGGACGCCTCGACCCTCGCCGGCCGCCTCGAGGCCCTCGTGGCCGCCGGCGCCGTCGACGGCGTCACCGCCGCCCCCACCCTCACCGTCGACGCGCAGCCCCTGGCGGAGACCCTCGCCCTGCTCCAGGAGCTGCGCGAGCTGCTCCAGGGGTAGGACCGACGCCGACGCCGAGACCGAGACCGAGTCCGAGTCCGAGTCCGAGACCGAGACCGAGTCCGAGACCGAGGCTACGCCGAGACCGAGACCGAGACCGAGACCGACGCCGATCCTGAAAACCTCACGGCCACCAAGCCGTAGGGGCGGAGCTTGCCTCCGCCCGCGGTCGCGCTCCCCCGCGTCGCCCTCTTCCCGACACCGAGACCGAGACCGCCGTGCCTTCCCGCTCGACAGGCCGGCGCGTCCTCTGCGAATCCTCCGCGTCCTCGGCGCCTCCGCGTTGAATCCCTCCGTGCGAGTCCGAGAGGAAGGCACGGAATCCCTCCGTGCGAGTCCGAGAGGAAGGCACGGGCGGAGGCAAGCTCCGCCCCTCCGGCTTGGTATGCACGCCGGTGCCAGCAAGTTGGGGGTGAGCGCTCGCAGCGTTGCTGCGAGGGCGAGGGGGCTTAGAAGCGCAGGCCCTGCTCGAAGGGCGAGCTGCAGTCGGCGGCGGTGAGCCAGGTGACCGCCGCGTAGAGCTCGGCGAACTCCTGCGCGGCGATCCGCGCCAGGTCCTTGGACAGCGCGCCGACGCTGAAGCCGTCGCGCCACATGAGGTCGGGCAACCCCTGGGCGGTGGCCTGCGCGCCGCCCGAGGCCTCCTGGGTCTTGGCGCGCCAGAGGCCGAACTCCACCCACTCCATGGCGTGGACCAGCTCCGCGCGCGGCGTGATCTCGCCGGGCAGGGTCAGGGTCGAGTGCCCGGTCAAGTGCAGGAGCAGGGTCAGCGCCGCCCAGTCGCAGCGCATGCGCTCGAGGGCCGTGACCGGGTCGTTGGGCTCGTGGACGGTCTGGTCGACCTCCAGGGCGACCCCCGGCTCCGGCGCGTAGGGCCAGCGCTGCAAGGGCACGGGCCCCTGCGGGAGCAGGCTCGAGACGTCGGGCACGAGCCAGGGCGCGTGGGCCGAGATCCCCAGGTCCAGCAGGCGCTCGCGCAGGACGTGCACGCGGGTCGCGTAGACCTGCAGCTGCTCGCGCAGCGCCGCGGCGTCGCGCACGCACCCTGCCTGCCCCGGGCCGAGGGGCGGGACCCCGAGGGGGAGCGCGATCGGGCAGAAGCCCGGGGGCGCGAAGGTGACCCGCAGGTAGTCCAGGAGCAGCTGCGCTTTGGCGTCGCCGAGGGCCAGGGCGCGCTCGAAGTCCTCGCGGGCGAGATCGGGCCGCAGCGCCGCCATGGCCGCCAGCCCGCGGGTCTTGCGCGCGGCGATCGAGTCGGGCTCGACGAGCACCGCGACGGTCGCCGCCTCGAGCGGGCCGATCGGGACCTCGGGGTTCGGCGTGCGCTGCAGGCGATCGGCCAGCTGCCGCATGGACTCCATGTGGCTGAGCATGGTCGAGCGCAGGGTGGGCTCGGTCTCCGCCACGAGGACGTCGCGGGCGCGCACGTAGGGCCCGGGGTCTCCGCTCGCGGCCGACTCCCGGGCCGCCGCGAGCACGTCGGCGGGGGTCACCGTCCGCCTCGGCTGCACCAGGAGGGGGGGCTTCGGGGGCCTGCGACGCCTGGGCGCCTGCTTCTTGCCCGCTTGCTTGGAGGCGGCGGGCTGCTTCTTCGCCGCCTTCTTCTTGGCGGGCTTCTTCTTGGCGGGCTTCTTCTTGGCGGGCTTCTTCTTGGCGGGCTTCTTCTTGGTGGCCTTCTTGGCGGCCTTCTTGGTGGCCTTCTTGGTGGCCTTCTTGGTGGCCTTCTTGGTGGCCTTCTTGGTGGCCTTCTTGGCGGCCTTCTTGGTGGCCTTCTTGGTGGCCTTCTTGGTCGCCTGTTTCTTGGTCGCCTGCTTCTTGGCGGCGGGCTTCTTCTTGGCGCTCTTGCTGCTGCGTCCAGTCATGCGACTTGGTTTACCACGCTGGGATCCTGCTCGCCGCTGGCTGCGCCAGCGGGGTCCCCCGCCTCCTGCGGCCGCGTGGACGGCTTGCGGGCGAGGTAGACGATCACGAGCACGGCCACGAGGCCGAACGCGACCTTGCCCGCGAGCGGCGCGCGGCTCCCGGGGGCGAAGCTCACGTAGCTCCAGCTGGCCGTGATCATGGTCGTGGCGAGCAGCTTCGCGCGGAAGGGGACGACCCCGTAGCGATCCCAGTCGCGGAGCAGGGGGCCGAACCAGCGGTTGTCGTGCAGGTGGCGGGCCAGGGTCGGGCTGCTGCGCGCGAAGCACCAGGCGGCGACCAGCAAGAAGGGCGTGGTCGGAAGCACCGGGAGCACGACGCCGACCGCGCCGAGCGCCACGCACAGGAGGCCGAAGAGCGTCAGCGCGATCCGCATGCTCCGAGTGTCGCACCCACCGGGCGACAGTCCAGCGCCGTCCCGGCCGCCACGAGGCCCGGCGTGCGTCCTTTGCGCGAGGCCCGAGCCGAGGTCCGGGGGGTACACGAAACGACGCACCCGCGCGCAGGGCGCGGGTGCGTTCGTTCGCGGGCGTGCGTCGTTTAGGCGGTGGCGCCGGCGAAGGCCGCGTCGACCTTCTTCTGCAGCTCGCCCGACTGGTAGAGCTCGGTCACGATGTCGCAGCCGCCGACGAACTCGCCGTCGATGAACACCTGCGGGATCGTGGGCCACCCCGAGTGCTCGGAGAGCACGAAGCGGTACTCGGGGAGCTCGAGCACGTTCTTGTCGCCGAAGGGCTTGCCGGTCTGGCGCAGGACCTCGGCGGTCTGGTGGCTGAAGCCGCACATGGGGGCGTTCGCGGTGCCCTTCATGAACAGCATGATCTTGTTCTCGGCGATCCGCCGCTTCACGTCCGCGAGCATTTCGTCCTTGGTCATGGGTCCTCCTACTGGCCCGCCTGGGCGGGGGTCATGGTCTTCAACTTCAGGGCGTGGATCGACTGGTCGGCCATGGCGTCCTTGAGGGGCGCGTAGACCATTTTGTGCTGCTCGACGAGGGACACCCCGTCGAACGCCTCGGCCACGACGACGGCGCTCCAGTGGTTGCCGCCGCCGATGTCCTGCACCGTGGCCCGAGCTCCAGGGATTGCCTCCTGGATCCGACGCACGATCTCTTCGGCGCTGATCACGACGCCTCCTTACGGCCGCGAGTATACGCAGGCGCTCGGCGGAGGGAAGCGATATCGCACTAGGTTTGTCTCAATTCCCGCGGGGCCCGCAGGGCCTCGACCGCGAGGCCGACCTCCCGCGCCACCGCGGCCGAGGCCTCGGCGCCCGGGGCGTGGCCGAAGCGGGCGCGGTAGTAGGCCTCGATCGCGCGGGACACCGCGCCGCTCGGCGTGTCGGCGCGGCGCGCGAGGCCACGCAAGGTCTCCCCAGGCTCCCGCCGGTGACCCAGGCGCGCGAGGGCGAGCAAGAGCGGCTCGAGCACGACCCC
>JAGQRJ010000438.1 GCA_020425635.1 Planctomycetota bacterium
CCGCAGGCCTCGACGACCTGAGGGCAGCGCTCCGCGAGCTGCGCGCAGCCTGGTCGGACGTGCAGGGCTACCTCACCGACGAGCTCTTCGCGCGGCCCCTGAGCTACGAGCGCGTCTACACCCTGGGCGAGTTCGAGCTGCAGCGCTTCATGACCGACCTCCGCCTCGACGGGAGCAACCACCTCGGCGAGTGCATTCTGCGCAAGGACGGCTCGGTCGAGTACCTGAAGACCTATCGCCTCTCCGCGGCCCAAACCCGGCGCGCGTACTTGCTCGAGCAGCTCGCCTCTCAGCGCTGGGACCTCGAGGCCACCGCGCGAGCGCTGAGCACGACCAAGGACGCGCTCGTGCTGCGCCTCGAGAACGCAGGCTTCGGCTACCTGCTCAAACCGCACGTGATCGAGCAGGCCAAGCGCAGGGGCTAGCCCGTCCACGAGCGGAGCGAGTGGTGAGAGGTGCGGGCTAGCGCGCTGGGGACGCGGTCAGCCGAAGAGCTCGCCGAGTCGGGCCTCGGCGGCCGCGGCGAGGGCGGCGGCGGCGGCGGCCGACGGGGCTGTGCCCTGGGCGAAGTCGCGGCTGCCGCCGCCCTTGCCGTGGTGGGGCTCGAGCAGCTCGCGGAGCAGCTGCGCTGCGTCGAAGGCCTCGGGGGCGGCGTCGCCGCGGCGTACGACCAGGCTCGTGCGCTCGGCGGCGTGGAGCAGCACGAGGCTTCCCCCGGGGTGGGCGGAGACGTAGGTCTGGGCGAAGGTGGTCAAGGCCTTGGGCCCCGCGACGGCGAGGGTGTGCACGCGCCAAGGCGACCCCTCGGCCGCGAGGCGGGTCGCCTCGGCGCGGGCGGCGTCTTGCTCCAGGCGCTTGAGGGCCTTGGCCTGCTCCGAGACCTGGGCCACCAGGCCGCGGGCGCGCTCGCCGGCGTCGGCCGGGCCGGTGTTGAGGGCCAGGCACACCTCGTCCAGGGCGTCGAGGCGGGCGCGGATCGCCGCGACCGCGCGCTCCCCGACCGCGAACTGGATCCGGGTGTGGCCCTTGCGCCCCCGCTCCGAGCCGAGGATCACGAGCGACCCGAGCTGCCCCAGGTTGCCCACGTGGGTCCCGCAGCACGCGTCGCGGTCGAGGGGCGCGCTCGGGTCACCGAGCTGCACCACGCGGAGCCCGCGCTCGGAGGCGAGGGCTTTGGCGTCGGGGCGCTTGCGCAGGGTCTGGGCCGCGTCCTCGACGGCGGCGCCCTGGTGGAGCTCCACGCTCACCGGGAGGCAGGCCTGGATCGCGGCGTTGCAGCGCGCCTCCGCGTCCTTGAGCACCGCGGGCGCCACGGCGTCTGCCACGACGTCGATCGTGCACAGCTCCCGCCCCAGGTGAAAGGAGACCGTGGCGACCCCGTGCTCACGGACGAGCACCGCCGAGAGCAGGTGCTGGCCCGAGTGTTGCTGCATGTGGTCGCGTCGTCGGGGGAGGTCGACTGCGCCCACCACCGGGCGGCCGACCTCCCACCCCGCGGCGCCCTCGTCGGCCACGAGGTGCAGCTGCCGCTCGCCCTCCTCGAGCACGTCGCGCACCGCGAGCCCGTCGAGGGTCCCGAGGTCGCAGGGTTGACCCCCGCCGGTGGGATAGAACAGCGAGCGATCGAGCTCGAGGGCGACGCCCTCGGCGCGGCGCTCGACCGCGGTCACGGTGGCCTCGAAGCGCGCGTCGTCTACGCGGGTGAGGGGCGGCCCCTCGAACAGGCGCTCGGTGCTCATGCTGCCTCCAAGGCCCAAGCTTAGCGGCTGCTGACGGGGCGGGGAGCTTGGGCGCGAGCCCCTTGGCGCGGCCGTCAACCGCGTCGAGAGCGAGCCGCTCAAGGTCTGCCCGCAGTGCAGCGAGGAAGACGACGCGGAGGCGGAGGCCCGCAGCCAGCTGGCTCCGGGCCGCTGAGCCGCGGACCCGGGCGGTGCCTCGGCCTCGGGGTCGTGCGCGAGAGGGTGCGGCGGTTCAGGACGCCCCGAGGGGCGCGCTTCACGGCCGTGGGCTCGTGCGCGAGAGGGTGTGCAGCGGTTGGGGGCGCTTGGGAGGCGCGCCTGACGGCCGCGGGGTGCGTGCGCTCGGGGGGTGGCGGTTCGGGGCACCCCAAGGGGTGAGCCTCACGACCACGCGGCGCACGCGGTGGTTCACGGGGAGCGTCGGTCCGGGGGTCGCCCTCGCAGGGCACCGGACGGACGCAGGTGAACCGTTGGATTCTGACGCCTTGACCCGCGAAGCGGGCCGGGCTGTCGCCCGAGTTTAGCGACCCCCGCGGGACTGCGAGGAGGAGCCCCCGCCGCCGCGGCGTCGGCCGAAGCTCGGGGTCGAGCCCCCGGGGCGGGCCCCGGAGGATCCCGAGGAG
>JAGQRJ010000062.1 GCA_020425635.1 Planctomycetota bacterium
CCGGCGAGGGTCATGAGCAGGCTCTGGGTGAACTGCAGGATCCCCTGGCCGAGCACGAGCCCTATGAACACCAGCAGGTAGGGCGTGATCCCGGCCGCGTTGCCGTCTTTGATCGGGCCGTCGAGCACGAGCTTGAGCACGTAGGGCTGGCCGAGCTGGCTCGCCGCGGCCAGGGGGAAGAGCAGGAACGAGATCCCGAGCAGGCCGCGCTGGGGCCAGGCGTACTTGAGCAGGCGCGGGAGCAGCCCGCCCGCGAAGCGGCGCTTGCCCTCGTAGTCGTCCTTGGCCGGGGGCGTCACAGCGTCTCCCGCAGGCTGGCTTCGAGCTTCTGGCGCTCGTGCATGTGGGCGAAGCGCGAGTCGGCGTCGGCGAGCAGGGCGGCGGGGGCGCCGCGCTCGACCACCTCGCCCTCGTGCATAACGAGGAGCTCGTCGACGCCGAGCAGGGTCGCGGTGCGGTGCGCGGCCACGAGCAGCGTGGTCTCGGGCAGCGCCTGGCGCAGGTTCTTGAGGATCTGGACCGCGGTCTCGGCGTCGATCATGCTCAGCGCGTCGTCGAGCAGCAGGATCGGGGGCCGGATCAAGACCGCGCGCGCGATCGCCAGGCGCTGGCGCTGCCCGCCGGAGAGGGTCACCCCGCGCTCGCCGATCACGGTCTCGAGCCCGTCCTCGAGCTGGTCGAGGTCCTTCTCGAGCTCGGCCACCTTGGCTGCCTCGAGGATCTGGGCCGGGGTCGCGTCGGGGGCGCCGAAGGCGACGTTCTCGCCCAGGCTCAGCGAGAACACGTAGCCGTCTTGCGGCACGTAGCCGATCCCCGAGCGCAGGGCGGCCAGGTCCCAGCGCTCGAGGGTCACGCCGTCGACGAGCAGCTCGCCGCCCGTGAGCACGAGCAGGCGCGGGATCGCGCGCAGGAGCGTGCTCTTGCCCGAGCCGATCCGGCCGGTGAGCCCCAGGCTCTTGCCCTGGGCGACCTCGAAGCTGATCCCCTTGAGCGCCTCGCGGCGCTCGAGGTCGCCCGGGTAGCGGTAGCTGATCGCGCGTGCCTCGAGCGTGCCGCGCACCGGGCCCGTGGCCTCGGGGGCCTCGGGCGACACGATCGCGCGCGGGGCGAGCAGGAGCTGGTCGAGGCGCTCGAGGGAGGCGAGGCCGCGTTGGCCGAGGCTCAAGACCCAGCCCAGGTAGATCGTGGGCCGGAGCACGAGGCCCATGACGCCGAAGAACAAGGCCAGGTCGCCGTAGGAGAGCGTGTGGTCGGCCACGCGCTGGCCGCCGATCCAGAGCAGCACGAAGGTCCCGATCCCGCCCGTGAGCACCGAGGCGATCGTGATCACGCCGCGCACCAGCGCCTGCTGCACGCTCTTGGTGAGGTACTCGTCGTTGGCCTCGGTGAAGCGCTCGGCTTGCTCGGCCTCGAGGGTGAAGGCCCGGATCACGTCGATCCCGCCCAGCGCCTCCTGGATCCGGGTCGAGAGCCGGTCCATGGCCTCCTGGGCCTCGCGCGCGTAGCGACGCACGCGGGTGGCCGCGAACATGGTCGTCACGGCCAGGGGCGGGAAGGGCAGGAGCAGGTAGAGCGTGAGCGAGGGGTCGATCCAGGCCAGGTAGGGCACCGCGATCGAGAACATGAACACCGCGTTGAAGGTGTAGAGGATCCCGGGCGAGGCCACACCCTGCAGCAGGCTTATGTCGCCGATCGAGCGGCTCATGATCTCGCCGGTGGGGAAGCGCGCGAAGAAGCTGGGCGCGGCCACGAGCAGGCGCCCGAAGACCTGCCGGCGGAGGTCGCGCGCGACCCGCCGCCCGACCCCCAGGATCACCACCCGCGAGGCCGTGCGCGCCAAGGCCAGGATCAGGCCCACCGCGACCAGGGTCCCCGCCAGGCGCCAAGGGCCGTCGACGAAGGGCGCCCACAGCGTGGAGGGCGAGGCGTCGCCCCCCTGGGGCGGGGCCACGCGGTCGACCGCGGCCTTGATCAGGCGGGGCACCGCGAGGGTGAACGCGTTGGAGAGGAACAGCAGGAGCAGACCCCAGGCGTAGAGCCACTTGTAGGGCGCAAACAGCGTGAGGTAGCGGCTGAAGCCTGGGGGAGGGGGGGCGTCCACCGCGGGATTATAGGGGGGCGTGCGCCAAGGGTCGGATCGGGGGTGGGATCAGGCCAGATCGCGTTCGGGGGCCGGGGTGGCGTCGGGGTCGGGGTCGGCGTCGGCGTCGGTGTCGGTGTCGGGCGCAGCGTCGGGGTCGGGGTCGGCGTCGGTGTCGGTGTCGGCGTCGGCGTCGGCGTCGGGGTCGGTGTCGGTGTCGGCGTCGGGGTCGGGGTCGGTGTCGGTTGCGGTGTCGGTTGCGGTGTCGGTTGCGGTGTCGGCCTCGGTGTCGGCGTCGGCCGCGGCCGAGGGGGCGGCGGGGGGCGCGGTGTCGGCGGGCTTGGGCGCGTCGCGCAGCCGGGGGCGGTAGCTGAGCACGAGGTCGTCGCCCTCGTTGAGGGTGTAGAACTCCTTGAACAGGACCATGTTCGCCTTGACCCGCAGCCAGGCGAAGCTCATGAGCACCAGGCTCAGCCAGGCGATCTTGAGGTCGAACAGCCAGAGCAGCGAGCCCTCGGGCCAGAACTTGCCCAGGGCCGAGGCGAGCAGGAACGCGGCCGAGGCGTAGACGGCCCAGCGGGTCTGGGCGAGCTCGAGGTTCTTGAACTCGGGGAGCCGCATGCGCCCCCAGTCGACCCGGGTAAAGGGCCAGAGCACGACGAAGGGCAGCACGCACAGCGCGCCGAGCACCAGCGACTTCCCGATCCGGTCCCACTGATACTGGGTCCCGAGCTGGATCGGCGCCGAGACCAGGAACCCGGCGGCGAGGTAGCCGCAGGTGTAGCGCACGTGCAGCAGCACCACCTGGACCAGCAGGCGCTTGTGCTCGAGGTGCTCGCGCGGGCCCGCCCAGCGGCGCTGGGCCTCGCGCTCCTTGAGCCGCAGCCAGCGCCGGAAGCGCCCCTTGGGCTGGAGCTCGTGTCGCCCCGAAGGCGTGGTCGCGGCGTCGACGGGGTCGGCCATGCCTCAGTCTAACGCGCGGGCAGCAGGCGACGGGCGCGAGGGCGAGGGCCTGGCTACGGTGCCGCAGGCAAGGAGGACCCCATGCCCTTCGATCTGCTTCTGGCGCGCCGTGGGCGCGGGCTGGCCAACCTGCTCGAGGGCCTGGGCGAAGGCGACCCGGTGGCCTGGATCATTGTGGTCGGGGTGGTCGCGATCTTCGCGGGCCCCCCGCTCTACCGCATGCTCAAGAGCGACGGCGGCGAGGCCGGCGGCGCGCCCGAGCCCAGCGACGACCGGCAGAAGATCGGGCGCGACGCCCCCGGCGAGGGCGACGGCGACGAGCCTTGAGGGGCCACCCCGGGACCTGTCCAGGATCGGGCGATTCTTGGACGGCCGGGGGAAGTCCTGAAGCCTGAGGCCTTAAGGTTCACGCGAGACGAGACGAACCCGTCCGGCGGAATCCCGGCGGAATCGGTGGCGTAAACGTCGCGATCTCGGGCCCGGGGGGCGGGACCAGGGCTTGCCCTGGGATCGTCATGAACCATCGCGCCCTGCTCCCCTTGCTCGTGCTCGCCTTCAGCCCGCTGACCCTCGCCCAGGGGATCGCCCCGGCCCTCGGCGCGGCGCCCCCCTCGTCGACGGCGCCGCAGCTCGTGTTCGACCTCGGCTGGGAGCCCGACGCCGGGCGCGGGCTGTGGGGCACGATCTTCCGCGGGCAGGTCAAGGAGGCCGACCACACCTTCTTCGACCTCCCCTTCCCGCTCGACAGCCGGCGGCTGGAAAACGGCGCGCCCTCCCTCGAGGGGCTGCCGATCCCCTACCGCTCGCGCTACCTCCCGGTGCCGCGCAAGAAGCGCTTCGTGCGGATCGCGTTCCGCTCGGCGCAGACCCAGACCACCGGCTTCTCGCCCTCGGGCGCGATCTACTTCCGCTTCGACGGGCCGATCAACTCGCCCGTCGACGACCCGCTCGTGAGCCAGCGCCCCGACGCGCAGGTGTTCCTCGTCGATATCGACCCCCAGAGCCCGGAGTACCTCAGCAAGCGCCCGATCCACGTCGCCGTGACCCAGCGGGCCGACAGCTTCCGCCAGGCCAACACCCTGCAAATGCTCCCGGTGCCCGGCCTCGGGCTGCGGCCGAACACGACCTACGCCGCGATCGTGCTGCGCAGCCTCGGCGCGCCGGGGCAGGCGACCCTCGGGCAGCCCGCCGAGCTGGCCACGCTGCTCCGCGGCGGGCTGCCGACCCCGAGCGGCGCCGCGCCGAGCAAGCGCCGCAAGGCCAAGCGCTGGGCCGCGCGGGTCGCCGAGAACGCCGCCGGGCTGCAGGCGGCCTACGCGCCGCTGGTCGCCGCGCTGCCGGCGCTGGGGCTGAGCCCCGACGCGATCGCGGCCGCCACCGTCTACACCACGGGCGACCCCGCCCGGCGCCTGATCGACGCCGTCGACCAGGTCAAGCAGCTCCCGCCGCTCCCGGTGAAGACCCTCGAGCGGCGCACCGACCGCGACAACCCGGTGTTCAACGCGCTGCGCGGGACCTACCGCGTGCCCCAGTATCAGGAGGGCAACGCGCCCTACCTCGTGGGCTCGGGGGTCCCGACCTGGGTCAGCCGGCTGCGCGTGGGCAAGTTCACCCTGGGCAAGGTGCTCGGCAACGGGAGCTTCCGCTACGACGCGCAGGGCAAGCTGGTCGAGGTCCGCAAGACCAAGACCAACTTCGAGATCTCGGTGCCCAAGGGCGTCATGCCCGCGCGCGGCTTCCCGCTGCACCTCTACGTGCACGGCACCGGCGGCACCGCCGACGAGGGCCTCGACCGCGGGCGCAAGACCGTGAGCAAGGACGAGGAGACCCCGGGCCAGGGCTACTCCATGATCGTGGGCAAGGCCGGCTGGGCCTCGGCCACGGTCGCGACCGGGTTCAGCCCCGACCGCGTGGGGATCCGCGCCGGCGACGGCTACCTCGGCTACAACTTCCTCAACACCGAGGCCATGCGCGACAACTTCATTCAAATGGTCCTCGAGCTGGTCCACTTCCGCGCGCTCTTGCTCGACCTGGAGATCGACCCCGCGCTCTGCCCCGGCACCGACGCCAGCGCGGGCCCGGGCGGCAAGGTGCGCTTCGACCCCGACCTGGTGGTCGTCAACGGGCAGTCCTTGGGCAGCTACCTCTCGGGCATGCTCACGGCGACCCTCGGCGGCTTCAAGGGCACGATCCTCACCGGCGCCGGCGGCTCGTGGATCGAGTTCCCCTTCGGGCCCAAGAAGCCCTTCCCCTTGATCAACGTGGTCGACGGGCTGCTGTTCACCAAGAGCCAGATCAAGCAGGGCAAGCGCCTCGACCGCTTCCACCCGCTGCTCATGATGTTCGACCTCGCGATCGGGCCCGCCGACAACGCGCACATTTGGCGGCACGTGCTCAACGAGCCGCTCCCGGGGCGGACCCCGCCGCACGTGCTGGTGATCGGCGGGCACGAAGACCTGCAGGTCGCGATCGGGACCCAGCGCGCGCTGATCCTGGGGATCGGCGTCGACATGGTCGGCCCCGACGTGGGCCCGACCCCGGCCGACCGCCTGACCCCGATCCTGCCCTGGATCGGCGGACGCGAGCTGCCCTACGGCGTCTCGAACAACCGCCTGCTGCCCAACGGCCTGCGCCGGACCTCGGCGGTCGTGCGCTACGAGGCCGACGCGATCCAGGGCGACGGGCACCTGGTCGTGTTCCAGCTGCTCGAGCCCCAGCGTCAGCTCGTGGCCTTCCTCGAAGACCTCGAGGCCGGGCGCGCGCCGCGGGTGATCGACCCCAGCGTCGTGACCACGGCCAGCAACCCCTAGGCGCGCGGGGCGGGCGGCTAGCTCCCGGAGTGGGAGAAGGCGCCCAGGCCGGCGAGCTTGCTCAGCTCGACGACGGCGTCGACCCAGGCGGGGTCGCTGTTGAGGGAGGGGACCATGGTCAGCTCCTCGCCGCCGCGGGCTTGGAAGTCTTCGCGGGCGCGCATGCCGATCTCCTCGAGGGTCTCGAGGCAGTCGGCGACGAAGGCCGGGAGCACCACGGCGAGGCGCTTGACCCCGTCGTCGGCGAGGGCGTTCACGCGCAGGTCGGTGTAGGGCTTGATCCAGGGCGTGCGCCCCAGGCGCGACTGGAAGCACACCTCGTAGGCGTCCTTCGCGAGGCCCAGGCGCTTGGCCAGGGCGCGCGCGGTGGCGTAGCACTGGGCGCGGTAGCAGCCGCGGTTGGCGGGTACGATCGCGGCGCAGCAGTCCTCGCGGGCGAGGCAGTGGGCCTTGGTCGGGTCGCTGTCTTGCATGTGCGACTCGGGCAGCCCGTGGAAGCTGAGCAGGACCTTGTCGGCCTTGGCGGCCTCGAGCCGGGGGCCGGCGACCGCGGCCCAGGCCTCAATGAACGCGGGGTGGTCGTAGTAGGGCGGGACGAAGCTCAGCGAGGGCACGACGTTGAACGCGCCGGCGAGCTCGAAGATCCGCTGCGCGGCCGAGCCCCAGCTCGACGAGGCGTAGTGCGGGAACAGGGGGAAGACCGTGATCCGGTTGATCCCGGCCTCGTTGTAGCGCTTGAGCGCGTCTTGCAGCGAGGGCTCCTGGTAGCGCATGGCGAGCTCGACGCGGACGTCGGGGCCGACCTTCTCCTGCACGGCCTTGGCCAGGTCTTCGCCGTGGTGCAAGAGCGGCGAGCCGCGCTCGGGGTCCCACACCTTCTGGTAGGCCTTGGCCGACTCGGCCGGGCGGCGCAGCAGGATCGTGGCCAACAGCGGGTAGCGCACCGCCGAGGGCACGGTCAGCACGCGCGGGTCGGAGAGGAACTCCGAGAGGTATTTGCGCACCGGGCCGGCCTTGGGCGCGGCGGGGGTGCCGAGGTTGACGAGCAGGAGGCCTTCGCGGGGGGTGCTCACTTCTTGGGCCTCATGGCGCGCATGCCGGCGGCGACCAGCTCGGGGGGCAGCTCGGTGAGCGCGTTGAACATGCCCATGTTCACCGACTCGCCCCCGTCGATCGCGAACTGCTGCCCGGTCACGTAGCCCGACTGCTCGGAGAGCAGGTAGACCGCGAGGTTGGCCAGCTCGATATGCTCGCCGTAGCGGCGCAGGGGGATCTTCTTCTTGAACAGCTCCTCGTCCATGCCCGGGGGCACGAGCCGCGACCAGGCGCCCTTGGTGGGGAAGGGCCCCGGCGCGATCGCGTTGAGCCGGATCTTGTGGCGCGCCCACTCCACGGCCAGCGAGCGGGTCAGCGCGAGCACGCCCGACTTGGCGCAGGCCGAGGGCACGACGAAGGCCGAGCCCGCCGGGGCGTAGACCGCCGTGATCGAGAGGATCGAGCCGCCCGTGCCCTGGGCGATCATGTGCTTGCCCACGGCGTGGGTCACGTGGAAGGTGCCGTTGAGCACGATCGAGACGATCGCCTGGAACCCGCCCGGGCTCAGCTCTTCGGTGGGGCAAATGAAGTTGCCGGCGGCGTTGTTGACCAGGCTGTCGATCCGCCCGAAGCGCGCGACCGTCTGCTCGACCATGGCCTCGACCGCGGCGTAGTCGCGAATGTCGGTAGGGACCCCGAGGGCCTCGCCGCCGTCGGCCGCGATCTCGGCCACGACCTCGTCGAGCTTCTCCTGACGCCGGCCCGAGATCACGACCTTCGCGCCGAGCTCGGCGCAGCGCAGGGCCATGCTCCGGCCGAGGCCGGAGCCCCCGCCCGTGATCACGATCACGCGGTCTTTCAGCAGGCCGTCGGCATACATACGCTCGCTCCTCGCTCGGGGTGCGCGCGTATCTTAAGCCGCCCGAGGGAGATTCCTATCGGGGGGGCTGGGGCGCGCGGAGGGCGACGCGGGGGTGCGTGACGGCCGGGCCGAGGCGAGCTCGGCCCCTGCGGGGCGTGCGGAGGGCGACGCGGGGGTGCGTGAGGGCCGGGCCGAGGCGAGCTCGGTCCTTACGGGGCGCGCGGGCTAGGCGGTGACGCGCACGCCGAAGATATGCTCGTGGGCGTTGATCTGGTCGATCAGCTCCTCGGGCGGGGCGTGGCTCACGCGGATCGTGGCGCAGGCGGCCTTGCCGCCGTGGAACACGATGTTCTCCATGTCCTCGACGTTGAGGTTCGCGGCCTTGAGCGTCTGGAGCACGAAGGCGAGCACGCCGACCTTGTCGGCGTGGCGCACCACGAGCCCGGCGGTGGCCAGGCTGCGGTCGGTGAGGTTCACGCAGTTGGGGACCTTGCCGTGCTCGCGGTAGGCGCGGGCCACGCGCACGGCCTCCTCGGCCACGGCCTCCTGGGCCTGGTCGGTCGAGGCGCCAATGTGGTGCGTGCCGTAGACGCCCTCGAGCCCGCCCAGGGGGTCGGCGAAGGTGCCCACCGAGTCCGAGGGCTGCACGTTCCACACGTCGAGGCCGGCGCGCACGCCCTTGTCTTCGACCGCGCGGCGCAGGGCGGCGCCGTCGACGACCGCGCCGCGGCTGGTGTTGAGGAAGATCGTGCCCGGGCGCAGGGCGGCGAAGAAGTCCGAGCCGATCAGGCCCTTGGTCTGCTCGGTGAGCGCCACGTGCACGCTGACCACGTCGGCGGCGAAGGCCACCGCGCTCAGGTCGTTGGCGCGCTCGACGCCGAGCTCCTCGGCCTCGGCGTCGGTCAGCGAGCGGCTCCAGGCCACGACGCGCATGCCGAAGGCGTGGGCGCGGGTCACGACCTGGCGCCCGATCTCGCCCAGCCCGATCACCCCCAGGGTGCGCCCGAAGACGCCCTGGGCCTTGGAGAAGTCCTTCTTGTTCCACTTCCCGTCGCGGATCGCCTGCACGCTCTCGGGAATGTGGCGGTCGATCGCGAGCAGGAGCCCGAAGGTCAGCTCGGCCACGGCCACGGCGTTCTTGCCCGGGCAGTTGGCGACGTAGATCCCGAGCTCGCTCGCGGCCTCGACGTCGACGTTGTTGTAGCCGGCGCCCGCGCGGATCACGAGGCTCAGCTTGCCGGCCTCGAGGGTCGCGCGCGGGACCTTGGTCGAGCGCACGATCAGCACCTGCGCGCCGCCCTCGGCCACTCGGGCCGTGAGCGCGTCGTCGCTGAGCCCGGGGTCGTTGTCGACCTCGTAGCCCGCGTCACGCAGCATGTCGAGTCCACGGGGGGGGAGCTTGTCGGCGACGAGCAGCTTCATGGCGTCTCCTAGAGGGTGTAGACCAGCAGGCCGGAGCGCAGCTTGGGTTCGAACCAGGTCGACTTGGGGGGCATGGTGCGGCTGGCGTCGGCGACGGCCAGCAGCTCGGCGGGGGTCACCGCCGGGAGCGAGAAGGCGAGCATGGCCTCGCCCGCGTCGACCGCGTCGCTGAGCGCCTTCGTCCCGCGGATCCCGCCGACGAAGGAGATCCGCTCGTCGGTGCGCTGGTTCTCGATCCCGAGCATGGGGCTCAGGATCCGCTCGGCGAGCACCTGCACGTCGAGGCGGCTGACCGGGTCGTCGGCGTTGGGCTCGAGCGGGATCCGATACCAGCTCCCGGCGAGGTACATCCGCACCTCGCCCCGGGCGGCCTCGGCGCTGTCGACCTTCTCGCAGGGCAAGACCCCGCGCAGCTCGCGCAGGAAGGCCTCGGGGGTCCGGCCGCCGAGGTCGGTGATCAGGCGGTTGTAGGGCAGGATCTGCACCGCGTCGGAGGGGAAGGCCACCGCGAGGAAGAAGTTGGCCGGGTCGTCGGGGGTGAGCTTCCCGTCTTCGCGGCGCTGGCGGCGGACGTTGCTCGCCGAGGCCGAGCGGTGGTGGCCGTCGGCCACGTAGAGCAGGGGGATCTCGCCGAAGGCGTCGACCAGGGGTTGGGGGTCTTCGACGCGCCACACCGTGTGCTGCACGCCGTCGACCGCGTTGAAGTCGAACAGCGGCTCGCCCTCGCACACCTCGCGCATGAGCTCGCGCACCCGGGGGTTGGGGGGGAAGGTGAGGAACACCGGGCCGGCCTGGGCGCCGAGGGTCGTCACGTGGCGCGTGCGGTCGGCCTCCTTGTCGGGGCGGGTCTTCTCGTGCTTGAGGATCTTGTCGTGGTCGTATTCGTCCACCGAGAAGGTGGCCACGATCCCGGTCTGGGCGTGCCCGGCCATGATCTGGCGGTAAAGGTAGACGCAGGGCGTCTCTTCGCGCACGAGGGTCCCCCGCGCCTGGAAGGCTTCGAAGTTCTCGCGGGCCTTGGCGTAGACCGCGTCGTCGTGGACGTCGGTGCCTTCGGGGAGGTCGATCTCCGGGCGGACCACGTGCAGGAAGCTGTCGGGGTTGCCCTTGGCCAGCACCCGCGCCTCCGCCGTGCTGCACACGTCGTAGGGGACGCTGGCCACCAGGGCCGCCTTCTCGGGGGTCGGGCGCAAGGCCCGGAAGGGACGAATCATTGCCACAGCGAGTTCTCCTCCAATCGGGGCACAGGGTGCCACGGAAGGCGTGGAGCCGCTAGGGCAAAGGGCTGGGTCAGGGGCCCGAGTCCGTGCGAGCATGCGCGGGTGAGCGCTCCGCTGCACCTCCGACCCGGCGACGCCTTCGGGGCCTTTCTGCTCCTCGAGGAGCTGGGGCGGGGAGGCGCGGGGGCCGTATGGCGGGCGCGGGACTCGCGGGGCCGCGAGTTCGCGCTCAAGGTCATGCTCAGGCCGGAGAGCGAGGTCGCGCTCGCGCGATTTCAGCGCGAAGGGGAGCTCACCGCGCGCCTCGCGCACCCAGGGATCGTGAAGGTCCACGCCAGCGGGGTGGTCCAGGGGTGGCCGTTTCTGGTCTGCGAGCTGGTCGCGGGCTCGACCCTCGAGGCCTTCGCCCGGCGCAGCGGCCCAGACGCCCGCGCGCGGGTCGTGCTCCAGGTCGCGCGCGCGGTCGGCTACGCCCACTCGCAGGGGGTCGTGCACCGGGACCTCAAGCCGGCCAACGTCCTGGTCGACGCCGAGGGGGTCGCGCGCGTCGCCGACTTCGGCGCGGCCTCCGCCGCGGACCTCGAGCGGCTGACCCAGACGGGGGCGCTCGTGGGGACGCCGCTGTTCATGGCCCCCGAGCAGCTCGCCGGGCGCCGCGACGCCTGGGGCCCGCCGACCGACGTGTGGGCGCTGGGCGTCATGCTGTATGAGTCGCTGACGGATCGCTATCCCTTCTCGGGCGACAGCCTGGTCGCGCTCAGCGCGCGGGTCGTGCGGGGCGACCCCGTCCCCCCGATCGAGCACGACCCCGGGATCTCGCGGGCGTTGAACGCGGTCTGTCTGCGGGCGCTGCAGGTCGACCCCCAGGCCCGCTACCCGCACGGGGGCGCCTTCGCCGAGGCCCTCGAGGCGGCGTTGAGCGGCGACGCCAGCGAGGGCTCACGGCTCCGTCGGGCGTATGTGGCGGGCGCGCTGGGGGTCGCGCTCTGCGCGGGCGGGGTGGGCTGGCTGTGGGTCGAGGGCCGGGCGCCGGCCGGCGGGACCGCTGGGTCGACCCCCGCTCCCCCAGCGGCGCCCGCCGACCCGGTCGCCCCTCCGCGCGACCCTCGCGCCGAGGCCCTCGCCCGGGAGTTCGCCGCGCGCAGCGGCGCGCTGCGCGCGCGTCTGCTCGAGGAGCGGCCCTCCCAGGACCAGGTCTGCGACGAGCTCGGCGAGCTGCGCGCGATCGCGCAGCGGGCCTCGCCTGGGGGCGAGCTCCAGGCAGACTCCGAGCTGCTCAACGCCCTCGTGGTTTGGGCGCGCGGCGAGGTCCAGGGGCGGCGGAGCCCGGCGGAGGCGCTGGCCGCCGCGGCGGCGCTCGGGGGGCGGGTCACCGATCGCAACGCGAGCCTCGACCTGCTCGAGACCGGCGCGGTGCAGGTCGCGATCCGCGCGCTCTCAGCGGCCGACTGGGCGGCCCTGCTGCCCTCGTTCGTGCGCCTCGACATGACCTTGGGGCCGCCGGCTCCCACCTCCGACTACACCCGCTTCGCGCCGGCGGGCGAGGGGCCCTACGGGGCCTTCGTGCGCCTGCGGCTCGCGTCCGATCTCGCGGAGCCCCGCCAGGCGCTCCAGCGCATGCTCCGGGAGCCCCCCCCGGGGCTCGAGCTCGGTCCGGTGAGCTGGGGCGACGCGGCCTGTGACGTGGCCCCAGGGCTGGGGCAGGACGAGGGGTTCGCGCTGCTCCGCGAGGCCCGCCGCCGAGACCCGCGGAACCCGGAGGTCGCCCGCACGCTCACGAAGCTCCTGTGGAACGCGAGGCTCCCCGAGGAGACCCTCGAGGCCGCCGAGTGGGGCATTGCCCTCTTCGAGGCAGAGGGATACTCCGTGCGGTCCATGTATCACGACGAGTGGGTCCGCTTCGTCTTCTACCGGACGTGGGCTCTGGCCAAGCTCGGCCGGCGCGCGGAGGCGCGCGCTGGCTACGCCCAGCTCGATCGCCTCGACACCGGCATGGCGCAGTCGCTGCGCAAGACCTGGGATTGGATCGACGGGTCGGGGGACTGAGCTCGCGCTACAGCGCGCCCAGGCGGCGGAGGTGGATCAGGAGCACCGAGACGTCGGCGGGGCTGACGCCCGAGATCCGGCCGGCCTGGCCCAGCGAGCGCGGGCGCACGGCGGCGAGCTTCTCGCGGGCCTCGAGGCGCAGCTCGGCGAGGGTCGCGTAGTCGAGGTCGGGGGGCAGCGCGGTCGACTCGAGCTCGCGGTGGCGCTCGACCTGGGCGGCCTGGCGCTCGATGTACCCCGCGTAGCGCAGCTCGACCTCGAGCAGGGCGAGGACCTCGCCCGGGAGCTCGAGCAGGCCCGGGATCTCGGCGCCGACCTCGCGCAGCTTGGCCCCGGGGCTGCGCATGGCCTTGAGGTGGTTGGGGCGCGCGTGGAAGGCCTTGCGCCCGGCCTCGAGCCCGTCGCGCTTGGCGCAGAACGCGGCCCAGCGCGCGTCGTCGACGGCGCCCACTGCGCGCGCGAGGGGGGTCAGGCGCTGGTCGGCGTTGTCGTGGCGCAGGAGCAGGCGGTATTCGGCGCGGCTGCTGAACATGCGGTAGGGCTCGGAGGTCCCCTGGGTCACGAGGTCGTCGATCAGGACCCCGGTGTAGGCCTGGTCGCGGCCGAGGACCAGGGGCGCCTGGCCCTGGGCCAAGAGCGCGGCGTTGATCCCGGCCACGACGCCTTGCCCGGCCGCCTCCTCGTAGCCGGTGGTCCCGTTGATCTGCCCGGCGAAGAACAGGCCGCCCACGGCCTTGGTCTCGAGGCTCGGCTGGAGCTGGTGCGGGGGGAAGAAGTCGTACTCCACCGCGTAGCCGTAGCGCAGGATCTCGGCGCGCTCGAAGCCCGGGATCGAGCGCACGATCGCGTCCTGCACGTCGGCGGGCATGCTGGTCGAGATCCCGTTGACGTAGACCTCGTGGGTGTCGAGGCCCTCGGGCTCGACGAACACGTTGTGCGAGCGCTTGCTCGGGAACTTGACGACCTTGTCTTCGATCGAGGGGCAGTAGCGCGGGCCGATCGCGTCGATCACCCCCGAGTAGAGCGGCGAGCGGTGGAGGTTGCGCTCGATCACCTGCTGGGTGGCCTCGGTGGTCCGCGTGATCCAGCACTCGACCTGGGGCAAGGGCGGCGGGCCCTGGTTCAGGAAGGAGAACAGGACCGGCTCGGGGTCGCCGGGCTGGGGGTCCATGACCGAGGTGTCGAGGCTGCGCCCGTTGACTCGGGGCGGGGTCCCGGTCTTCATGCGCCCGGTGGTGATCCCGGCCGCCGCGAGCGCGCGCAGGAGCCCCGAGGGCGGCTCGCCCATGCGCCCGCCGGTGGCCTGCTCGCGGCCGAGGTGCAAGACGCCCTGGAGGAAGGTCCCCGTGGTCAGGACCACGGTCTGGGCGCGGTAGGCGCGCCCGCCGCCGACGACCACCCCCCGGACCGTGGGCCCCGCGGGGTCGTCCGAGATCCACACGTCCTTGACCAGCTCCTGGCGCACGACGAGGTTTGGCTGCTCCTCGACGTAGCGCTTGAGCCACTGGGCGTAGCGCCACTTGTCGGCCTGGGCGCGTGGCGCCTGCACCGCGGGGCCCTTGCTCGTGTTGAGCAGGCGGAAGTGGATCCCGCAGGCGTCGATCGCGCGGCCCATGGCGCCGCCGAGCGCGTCGACCTCGCGCGCGATCTGGCCCTTGGCCTGCCCGCCGACCGAGGGGTTGCAGGACATTTTCCCCAGGGTGTCGAGGTTCGCCGTGAGCAGCAGCGTGCGCTGGCCCATGCGCGCCGCGGCGAGGGCGGCCTCGGTGCCGGCGTGGCCGGCGCCGACGACGATCACCGCGTAGGGGTCTTCGGCCATGGGGTGGATCGGGTCGCTCATGTCGCCTGTCAGCGCAGAAGGCGGGGGAAGCCCGCGTTCAGCGCCCGCAGCTCCGGGGCCTGGGGGTGCTCGGGGTAGGCCCGGAGGAACGCGTCGACGGTGGCGCGCGCCTCGTGGGGGCGTCCGAGCAAGTTTAGCGTCTGGGCGTAGAACAGGCGCGCGTTGAGGTCGGCGGGGGAGGCGGCCACGACCTGGGCCAGGTCGCCGAGGGCCAGGGTCAGGCGCCCCGCGCGCATGAGGATCAGGCCGCGGTTGTAGCGCGAGGTCAGGTCGGCGGGCGCGAGCTCGAGCGCGCGGTCGAGGTCGAGGACCGCCTCCTTGAGCTTGCCCTGCTCGGCGCGGGCGCCGGCCCGCCGGGTGAGGCCCTGGACGTCGTCGGGGACGCGCTCGAGGTAGCGGTCGAGCATGGTCTCGGCCAGGGCGTAGTGCTTGGCGCGGTAGAGGAACTCCGCCAGGATCGCGCGGAGCTTGGGGTTCTCGGGGTGCGCCAGCATGAGCTCGCTCATGACGTCGACGCACTCGAGGAGCTCGCCGCGCTGCGCGAGGACCTCGGCCAGCAGGACCCCCGCGCGGACGTCGTTCTTGGGGCCGAGGGCCCAGGCGCGCTTCGCCGCGGGGAGGGCCGCGTCGAGGTCCTCCGTCGCCACGCAGAGCGCGGTGAGCTCGAGCCAGGCCGTGAGGTCGTCGGGGCGCAGTGCGCAGAGGGCCTCGCGGACCGCGCGCGCCTCGGCGAGCTGCCCGGAGTTTTCGAGCACCATGGCGTAGAGGTTGAGGAAGGTGGGGTCGGCGTCGGCGTCGGCCACGAGCTCGCGGTAACGCTGCAGCGCCTCGACCGCTGGCGCGTCCTGCTCGAGGTTCGCGTGGGCGACCGCGAGGTTGTACCAGAGCAGCGCGCGCCGCGGATCGCCGCGGACCCCGGCCTGGAGGTCGTCGCGCGCGCTCGCATAGCGGCCCTGGGCCAGGCGGGCGAGG
>JAGQRJ010000063.1 GCA_020425635.1 Planctomycetota bacterium
CCTCCGTCCGGCGCCGCCACGCCCCCGCCCCCGCGGGGCGACGAGGCGCCCCCCGAGGACGAGGCGGAGCGCGCCGCCTGGGTGCGGACCCGCCTGGAGCGCCTGCGCACCTGGCACGCAGAGGGCCTGCTCGACGACGCGGAATACGCCGCCGAGAAGCAGCGCCTGCTGGAGCGCTGGTAATGCCCAAGCTCGCCGTCGAGGTCCAGGGGCACGTCGCCCCCGGGTTCGAGCCCGTGCTCGAGACCTTCCGCGAGAACTTCGCCCGCCGGCGCGAGGTCGGCGCCTCGCTGCACGTGCTGCACGAGGGCGAGGTCGTGGTCGACCTCTGGGGAGGCTACGCCGCGCGCCGCGGTCGACCCTGGGAGGCCGACACGCGCACGATCGTGTGGTCCTGCACGAAGGGGCTGTCTTCGATCGCCTTCCTCATGCTCGTGGCCCGCGGCCAGGCCGAGCTCGACGCGCCGATCGCGAGCTGGTGGCCCGAGTTCGCCCAGGCTGGCAAGGAGCGCCTGACCTTGCGCCAGGCCCTGAACCACACCAGCGGCTTGATCGCGATCGACGACGCGATCGAGCTCGAGGACCTGGCCGACCTCGAGCGGGTCGAGGCCGCGGTGGTCGCCCAGGCCCCGGAGTGGGAGCCCGGGACCAAGCAGGGCTACGGCGCGGTCGCCTGGGGCGTGGTGAGCGCGGTCCTGTTCCACCGCCTGGCCGGAGAGACCCTGGGCAGCTTCCTGCAGCGCGAGGTCCTCGGCCCCCTCGACGCCGAGATCAGCCTCGGCAAGCCCCTCCCCGCCGAGCAAGTCGCGACGCTCTACCCCTTCGGCCGCCGCGAGACCGTGCGCCGGGTGGTGCCCTCGGCGCTGTGGGGCGGAGAGCCCGAGCGCTCGGTGTTCCGCGACGTGGCGCTGCGTCCCAAGTCACCCACCGGGCGCTCCCTGCGCTCGAACCCCAGCCTCGGGAGGGCGGGGCTGCGGCGGCTCAACGACGCCCGCCTGCACGGGATCGAGCTGCCCTGGTGCGGCGCGCTGGCCTCGGCCCGCGGGCTGGCGCGGATCTACGCGCCCCTCGCAGCCGACGGGAGCTACCGCGGGGTGCGCCTCGTGCCCGCCGAGGCGCTCGAGCCGCTGCACGCCCGCCAGACCTGGCGCGACTACGACGAGGTCCTGCACAAGCCGATCGGCTGGTCCCAGGGCTTCTGCAAGGAGGCGGAGACCTTGTTCTCGCCCAACCCCGAGACCTTCGGACACGCCGGCCTGGGCGGCGCGCTGGGGATCGCCGACCCCAAGGCCGGGCTCGCCCTGGGCTACGTCATGAACCGCCTCGACTACCGGATCCGCTCCCCGCGCGCGGTCGCCCTCTGCCACGCGGTCTACGAGAGCCTGGGGACGCCCATGCAACACAACCCGCTCCTGGACCAGGGCGCGTGAGCGCGCCCCTCGAGATCGAGCGGGTCTACCTCCTCGCGCGGCTCCCCGTCTTGCCCGCCGACGCGGTGGCGCTCAAGCTCGAGCAGGGCTACCTGCCCGACGAGCCCGCGAGCGACGCGACGGTCGAGGGGCGGGTGCGCCGCACGACCTACCCCGACGGCAGGCTCAAGCACGTGCACACGATCAAGCGCGGCCTGGGCCTCGTGCGCGAGGAGACCGAGCGCGAGCTCAGCCCCGAGGAGTTCGCCGAGCTCTGGCCGCGGACGGAGGGCCGCCGGATCCTCAAGACCCGCCACAAGGTCCCGGCGGGCGAGCTGACCTGGGAGGTCGACGCCTTCTTGGACCGGAACCTGGTGCTGGCCGAGGTCGAGCTGAGCTCGCCGACCCAGGCCGTGGAGCCCCCGCCCTGGCTGGCGCCCTACGTCCTGCGCGAGGTCACCAACGACCCCCGCTACCGCAACTACGCCCTCGCCACCGGGGGGACCCCGCGCTGACCGCCCCCGCCGCCACTGTAATCCCAGCCGTTCCGTGGAACGCGTCGATCCCCTAGGATCGGGGCTCCGGGGAATGGGAGCCACCCAGTGCAGAAGTCCTACGACGAGCCCTACAGCGCCCCGCGCGCCCAACTCCACGACGACCGCTCCGCGACCGCGGTCTCGAGCGACGACAAGACCTGGGCCATGCTCGCCCACCTGCTGGTGTTCGTCGCGGGCTTCGTCGGCCCGCTCGTGATCTACCTGGTCAAGAAGGACGAGGCCCCCTACGTGGCCGCCCACGCCCGCGACGCGCTCAACTTTCAGATCACGGTGTTCATTGCCGCCCTGTGCTGCATTCCGCTGATCTTCGTGATCGTGGGGATCCCGCTCCTGTTCGCGGTCTCGATCTTGAGCATGGTGTGCACGATCCTGGCCGCGATCGAGGCCAGCAAGGGCAACCACTACCGCTACCCGTTCACCCTCCGGTTGGTGTAAGGACTCTCTCCATGGCCGACTTCCAACGCTTCACCGGGACCGCCGGCTACCTGACCCACCCCGGGCTCGAGGCGGCGGTCAACTGCGCGCTGACCCTCGAGCGCCCGCTGCTCGTCAAGGGCGAGCCGGGGACCGGCAAGACCCTGCTCGCCGAGGCGATCGCCGAGTCGCTCGGGGCGCCGCTCCTGCGCTGGCACGTGAAGTCGACCACCCGCGCCCAGGACGGGCTCTACGTCTACGACACCGTGCAGCGGCTCTACGACAGCCGCTTCGGCGACGGCGACGTGGCCGACATTCGCCACTACATCAAGTACGGCCCCCTGGGGCAGGCCTTCGCCGCCGAGGAGCGCGTGGTGCTCCTGATCGACGAGGTCGACAAGGCCGATATCGAGTTCCCCAACGACCTCCTGCACGAGCTCGACCGCATGCGCTTCCGGGTCAACGAGACCGGCGACGAGGTCGCCGCGACGAACCGCCCGGTGGTCGTGATCACGAGCAACAACGAGAAGGAGCTCCCCGACGCCTTCCTCCGCCGCTGCGTGTTCCACTTCATCGAGTTCCCCGAAGAGACCCTCATGAAGCGGATCGTGGCCGTGCACCACCCCGACCTCGAGGGCGAGCTCACCCGCCAGGCGATCGAGGCCTTCTTCGCCCTGCGCAAGGTGCCCGGCCTGCGCAAGCGCCCGAGCACCAGCGAGCTGATCGACTGGATCGCGGTGCTCAAGGCCGCCGGGATCTCCTCGATCAAGCTCGACGAGGCGCTGCCCTTCTTGAGCACGCTGATCAAGAAGGAGCAGGACCTGGTGGTGGTCAATCGGCTCAGCAAGGGCCCCGCCAAGCGCTGGCGCGGCTAGGCCCCGGGTGATCGTCCCCTTCGTCTACGAGCTGCGCGCGCGCGGGGTGCCCGTCGGGGCCCAGGAGACCGTGGCCCTCGCCGAGGCGCTGCTGAAGGGGCTGCACCAGTGCAGCCTCGACGGCTTCTACCACGTGGCCCGGGCGCTGCTCGTGCACTCCGAGGCGCACCTCGACGCCTTCGACGAGGCCTTCCTCGCGCACTTCCGCGGGGTCGAGGAGCTCGGGATCGACCTGCACAGCAAGCTCCTCGACTGGCTCAAGGAGGCCGCGGAGCGGCGCGCGGAGCTGAGCGAAGAGGAGCGCGCGCTGCTCGAGCGCTACGACCCCGAGGAGCTGCGCGCGCTGTTCGAGCAGCGCCTGCGCGAGCAGAAAGAGCGCCACGACGGCGGGAGCAAGTGGATCGGCACCGGGGGCTCGAGCCCCTTCGGCCACAGCGGCGCGGCCCGCGAGGGGATCCGCGTGGGCGGCCCCGGCGGCAACCGCAGCGCGATCCAGGTGGCCGACGCGCGCCGCTTCCGCGGCTACCGCAAGGACGTGGTCCTCGACGTGCGCCAAATGGCCGTGGCCCTGCGCAAGCTGCGCGAGTTCGCGCGCGAGGGCAGCGAGCAAGAGCTCGACCTCGAGGCGACCGTCGACGAGACCGCGCGCAACTTCGGCGACCTCGAGATCGTGCTCCGCGCCCCGCGCCGCCCGAACACGCGCGTGATCCTGCTCATGGACGTGGGGGGCTCCATGGACCCCTACACGCACCTCGTCGAGCGCCTGTTCACCGCGGCCAGCAAGTCGACGCACTTCAAGGAGCTGCGCTGCTACTACTTCCACAACTGCGTCTACGGCCGGGTCTACGAGACCGAGAGCTTCCGCCGCGCGATCCCGATCCGGCAGCTGCTCGCCGACTGCGGGCGCCACTACAAGCTCGTGTTCGTCGGCGACGCGCTCATGGCCCCCTACGAGCTCTTGACCCACGGCGGCACGCTCTACGACGACGAGTCGACCGACCTGCGCGGGATCGACTGGCTCGCGCTGATCGCCGCCCACTTCGAGCGCAGCGTGTGGCTCAACCCGGAGGACCCGCGCTACTGGGGCGGGACCACGATCGAGCACGTGGCCCAGGTGGTGAACATGTTTCCCCTGACCCTCGAGGGCCTGGGCGAGGCGGTCGCGCACCTGGTCCGCGGCCGCCCCCACAGCCGGCCCGCTTGAGCCGCGCCCCCCGGAGCCGGTAGGCTGTCGCGTCGGGCCGAGTCGGTCCAGGAGGTCCCGTGAAGGCAGCCGCTCTGGCCCTGGCGCTGGCCCTCGCCGCCGCGTGCGGCGCGGGCGCCGGCGACGGCGACCGCCACGAGGTCCCGGCCCTGGGGCTCTCCTTCGTGCTCTCGCGTGGGCTCGTGCCCGCGTCCGAGCGCGCGGGGCGCTACGTGTTCCGCGTGGGCGAGCCCCCCGACCAGCGCGAGCTCGTGCTCGAGGAGCTCCCCGACGCGCCCGACGTCGACGCCTACGCGACCAAGCGCCGCGAGCGCTTCGAGAAGGGCCCGGGCCGCGAGCAGAAGCAGACCCTGCGCACGGTCGACGGCGAGCGCTCGTTCTCGTGGGTCGAGACGCGGGTCGCGCTGAACACGCGGGTCGACACCTGCGTGTTCGTGAACCCCATGACCGGCAAGCTGACCAAGCTCCAGCTGTTCACCGAGCTCGAAGAGCGCCCCGGCGTGCGCACGATCCCCCCCAGCCCGCGCGACGGGCAGCCGAGCGCGCTCGACCTGGCGGCCATAGCCGCCTACGAGCGCGTGCTCGAGTCCCTCGACCTGACCCGGCGCCCCCGGCGCCCCAAGCCCGACCGGAAGTGAGCCCTCCCATGGCCATGCCCCCCTTCAGCGCCCTCGCCCCCGCCGAGCCCGACCTCGCGCAGGTCAAGGCGCGCTACGCCGAGCTGGACGCGCGCTTCGACGCCGCCGCCGACGCCGAGGCTCGCGCGCAGGTCGTGGCCGACTGGGACGCGCTGCGGCGCGAGCTCTCCACGATCAGCTCCTGGGTCCGGCTGCGCTTCCAGCAAGACACCAAGGACCCCGGGGCCAAGGCGGCGCGCGACCGCATGGACCAGCTCGAGCCGAAGCTGACCGAGCTCGCGGTGGGCTTCAAGGCGAAGCTGCTCGGGAGCGCCCACCGCCCCGAGCTCGTGGCGCGCTACGGCGAGCAGGCCTTCGCGCTCTGGGACTACGACGCCCGGGGCTTCGCGCCCGAGATCAAGGACGACCTCGCGGCGGAGTCGAAGCTGATCGGGGAGTACACCGAGCTCCTGGCCTCCGCCGCGATCGAGTTCCAGGGCGCCACGCACAACCTCTCGGGCATGACGCCCTTCTGCGAAGACGCCGACCGCGACCTGCGGCACCGGGCGCAGCAGGCGGTGTGGGGCTTCTACGCCCAGCACCAGGCGCGCCTCGACGCGCTCTACGGCGAGCTCGTGGCCCTGCGCGAGGGCATGGCGCGCAAGCTCGGGCTCGACTCCTACACCGAGCTCGCCTACCTGAACATGCACCGGATCGACTACGGCCCCGACGACGTGGCGCGCTTCCGCGACGAGGTCGCGCGGCACGTCGTCCCGCTGGCGCTGGAGCTGCGCGCGCAGCAGGCCGCGACCCTCGGGGTCGAGCGCCTGCGCTATTGGGACGAGCCGCTGCTCGACCCGCGAGGAAACCCCAAGCCCCAGGGCGACCACGACTGGCTGCTCGCGCGCGCCCAGGCCATGTTCGACGCGGTCGGCGGCGGGCTGAGCCCCTTCTTCCGCGACCTCGCCGGGGGCGGCTACCTCGACCTCGAGACGCGCGAGGGCAAGGCCGGCGGCGGCTTCTGCACGTCGTTCCCGACCGTGGGCTCGCCCTTCGTGTTCGCCAACTTCAACGGCACCGAGGGCGACGTGAAGGTCTTCACCCACGAGGTCGGGCACGCCTACCAGAACTTCCGCAGCCAGGGCCAGCCGCTGCTCGACTACCACTGGCCGACGATCGAGGGCGCCGAGGTCTTCTCCATGGGGCTCGAGTTCCTCAGCTGGCCACACATGGAGCAGTTCTTCGGCGCCGACGCCGAGCGCTACCGCCGGGGGCACCTGCGCGAGAGCTTGCTGTTCTTGCCCTACGGCGTGGCGGTCGATCACTTCCAGCACCGCGTGTTCGCCGAGCCCGGCGCGAGCCCGGCCGAGCGCAACGCCATGTGGCTCGACATGGAGCGGCGCTACCTGCCCTGGCGCGACTACGGCGACCTGGCCTACCCCGCGCGCGGCGCGTTCTGGCAGCGCCAGCGGCACATTTACTGCTACCCCTTCTATTACGTCGACTACACCCTCGCGTTGACCTGCGCGCTGCAGCTGTGGGTGCTCTCCCTCGACGACGCGGCCGACGCCCTCGCGCGCTACGAGGCGCTCTGCCCCCAGGGCGGGCGACGCCCGTTCCAGGCCATGCTCCGCGAAGCGGGGCTGACCTCGCCCTTCGAGCCCGGCTGCCTGGAGGAGGTCGTGCAGCGCGCGCGCGCCTACCTCGAGCGCGGCGCCGGGTAGCGACCGCGCGGGCGGGCTAGCGCTTGCCGATCTGATCGACCCGCTGGATCCGGTCGAGCAGGCTCGCCTGGATCGACTGCAGCGCGTCGCTGAACGCCTCGAGCACCTGGCCGCGGCGGGCGATCCCCACGAGCACGGGGCTCTTGAAGGTGTAGTCGTCCATGTCGCAGGCCAGGACGCGCGCCATGTCGCGCTTGGCCTTGACCACGGCCTGCTCGCCCGAGGCGATCTGCTTCTTGAGCTTGACCTCGCCGACCTGGTTCGCGGCCGAGGCCGCCGCGGCCTTGATCTTGCCGAAGAACCCGCTGGCCTTGGGCCGCTCGCCTTCGCCGCTCCCGATCTCCTCGAGCTGGGTCTTGTAGTCGGCGACCCGCGCCTCGGCCTCGAGCACGGCCTGGTAGGGGTCCTTGACCCGGCACTTCTCGGCCGCGGAGGCGACGTCTTCACGCATGCCGGCATCGCGCTGCAGCTGCTGGTAGAGCTGCGGGCCGAGGGCGTAGATCTCCTCTTCGCGGGTGCGCAGCTCCTCGCGCGCCCACTTCAGCTCCGCTTCGAGCTGCGTGCGGATCAAGGGCACCGTGGGGCAGCGGTAGTCCTTGAGCTGGGCCTTGATCCCCGGCCGATCGAAGGCGCGGCGCAGCGCGCCGGCGCGGACGCGGTCGTCGGCGATCCGCTTGGACTGCTCGGGGGTCGGCCCCATGCAGCCGGCCCGACCGAAGTAGGGCAGCGCGGCGTCGAAGTACTGCAGCCCGACCAGGCCGCGGCCGACGACCACCGTCAGGCGGCGCTCGACGTCCTGGGTCTTGGGCTGGGAGTTGAACAGCGCGAGGTTCGCCATGCCGATCGCCATGCGCAGCGCGCCGCCGATCAGGTTCTCCTTGGAGTCGATGTTCTCGACCGTCTGGCGCATGCCCTCGGGGTCGTTCTGCTTCTCGGGGAGCAGGCCGTAGTCGACGAGCACCTCGCCCACGTCGACGTCGAGCTCGCCGCCGAGGGGCTCGTGCTTGAGCGCCTGTCCGGGCCACAGCTGCCAGGCCTTGGCGAGGCTGGTCAAGAACAGGCGCTCGTCGGAGCTGAAGCGCCCGATCATGGCCAACACCAGCCAGGGGTGCGGCTCGGTGGGCACCTGCTTGGCCAGCGCGTGGGCGAGGCTCGTGGCCTGGGGGAACGCGCGGTCTTGCATGACCCCGCGCATGCGCGCGAGGGCCAGGCGGAACGGGGCGAGCTTGGCCTCCCCCCGCGCGAGGTCGAGCAGGACCTTGGTCGCGAAGGGGTTGCTCGGGTCGCGGGCCTGGGCCGACTTGGCCCGCCGCTCGGCTTCGGCCGCGTTGCCCGCGACCAGGGCCGCCTGGGCCAACCCCGCCTCGGCCACCGCGGCGGCCACCGCGTGCGGGGCGTCCTCGAGCTGCTGCGTGTAGAGCTGCACCGCGCGCTGCAGGTCCTCGGGCGCGGCGTAGCGCTGGTAGTACCACAGCGCGCGGTCGGCAGGATCCCGGGGCGCCAGGTCGTTCTCGGCGTCGCTCGCGGTCGCGTCGCGAGTCTGGTCGATCATGAGCTCCTGGATCGTGCGCTTGGGCGCCGCGTCCTGGACCTGGGTCAGCGCGAGGTCGCTCTCGCGGTACTTGGCGCGCGGGTCGACCGCCTCGGGGGCCGGGCCGAGGTCGAGGTCGAGCCCCCCGCTGGCGGGCGCGCCCGCGGGGGAGGGCGCGGGGGGCGCGAGGGCGAGGTCGTTGTCGCTGCGCACGGGGGCCGCGCGCACGGGGGCGTCGGCGAGGTCGAGGTCGCCGCTGAGCGC
>JAGQRJ010000439.1 GCA_020425635.1 Planctomycetota bacterium
CGTGCTTTGGCCTCGACGCCCTCTGGGAGCGACGCGCGGGGCGGGTGGAGCGGGAGTACGTGCGTCGCCTGATCGCGGTCGGGCTGCTGGCCGGGGTGGCCACACTGCTCACGCCGTATCACCTGCGGCTCTACGACGAGGTGTGGACCTACACCGGTCAGGCGACGATCTACCCGCTGATCCAGGAGCTGCAGCCCTTCGCCCTCGACTCCGAGCTCGCCTGGCTCGCGCTGGGGGGCGCGCTGGCCAGCGCGGCGGTGCTCTCCCGCGGCCGGGTCAGGAGCCCGCTCGCGCTGGGGCTCTACGCCCTGGCCCTGGCCTTCACCCTGCGCATGCGCCGCGACGTGTGGCTCCTGGCGGTGGTCAGCGCCTGCGTCGTCGCCGGGTTCGGTCGGCCGGGTGCCCGTGGGCCCCGGGGCTACTCGCTGACTCCGCGACTCCTGGGCGCGGCCCTGGGGACCTTCCTGCTCGGCGCGGTCGCCTCGTTCCCGCTGGCGGGAGCGACCCCCGCCGCCCTGGACGACGCGGTCGCCGCGCGCTACCCGGTCGCCGCGGCGGCGCACGTCCGCGAGCACGCCTACCCCGGGCCGCTCTACAACCACTTCGACCAGGGCGGCTACCTGATCTGGGCCTTGCCCGGCTATCCGGTCGCCATGGACGGGCGCACCAACGTCCACGGTGCCGCGCGGGTCGCGCGCGCGGCCGAGTCCTGGCGCGCGCTCCCCGGCTGGGACGCCGACCCCGAGCTCCTCGCCGCGGGGGTCGTGATCGCCCCGCTCGCGCAGCCGCTCACGGCGCGCCTGCGCGAGGACCCACGCTTCCGCGCGGTGTTCGAAGGCCCGGTGTCCGCGGTCTTCGTCCGGCGCTGAGCCAGCCCGCGAAGCTCACCGCGAAGTGGTGAGTTTGCGGGGTAGCCGCCTGCGAAGCAGGCGGGCTGCGCCGGAGCGAGTCGGCGGCTCTGCCGCCGCGAGCGAGGCGCAAGCGACAGTGTGTACCCGGCCGCAGGCCGGGTCTCACTGTCCTAAGCAACACTGCTGGCCGCACTTCGAATCCACGAGCGGAGCGAGTGGTGAGGAGTGCGGGCGAGGGCAGGACGGGCCAGGTCGTCTGCCCCTCGTCGCGGAGCGGGACCTCCTCGGGCCTCGCGCGCTGCGCGGGGGCGGACCTGCCGAAGTTCGCTGCGGGGCTCGCTACAATCCCCGCGGGCCTGCGGAGGCTCGGCGACATGGCCAGCGGCGACAGCGAACTTGCCTTCGGGATCTTGCCCAGCGACCGGCGCTTCAAGCTGCGGCGGGCGAAGTTCCCGGTCATGGCGCAGGCGATCGCGGAGGAGGCGGGGCGAATCGGCCGAGCGCCGCGGGTCCTCGACGCCGGGCTCGGTCAGTGCAAGCTCGAGCGGCTGTTCGCGCACCAGCACCCTGAGGTCGAGGTCGATTGGTACGGGCTCGACCTGCTCGACTTTCGCCTGCGGCTGCGCCTCGACGTCGGCGGGATTCGGCGCGTGCAGGGGAACGTAGAGGCGCTCCCCTTCGCGAACGAGGTGTTCGACGCCGTGGTGTGCTCCTACGTGCTGCAGCACCTCGCGCACCCGGAGCGTGCGCTGTCGGAGCTGGCCCGGAGCCTCCGCCCGGGCGGGCTCTTGCTCGCGGCGGTCCCCAACTCCCCGCAGCCGCTCAAGGCGCTCAACCAGTGGGTCCAGCCGC
Organism: Planctomycetota bacterium; assembly: GCA_020425635.1. Classification (GTDB taxonomy): domain Bacteria; phylum Planctomycetota; class J058; order J058; family J058; genus JAGQRJ01. The sequence goes on from JAGQRJ010000439.1 coordinate 1,704, forward strand.
GCTGGATCGCCTACCGCCGGCGGCGGAAGGGCAAGGCCTTCTCCTACCTGCCGCAGATCCAGTTCTACAACCTCCCGCGCGTGCGCGCCCTGGTGACCGCCGCCGGGCTCGAGCCGGTGCGCTGGCAGGGGCTCGGCTTCGCCACCGGCGGGCCGCTGCGCCCGCTGGAGAACCTGGAGTGGTACTACCGCTTGAACCTGCGGCTCGGCGCGCTCTTCCCGCGCGCGACGCAGGATCTGGTGTGCATGGCCCGCAAGCCCCCGCTTGCCCTCCCTGGGCCGACGCGGGGAGGTTAGCCCGTAGCGAGCGGCTGCGTGGCCTGGGGTCTACCCCACCACCGAGGAGCGGCGCAGGGTCTCGAGCACGAAGGCCTCGGGGGCCGTGTCGCTGCGCGCGCGGGCGTAGCCGATCTCGTGCTTGGCGCACAGGGCCTGGAGCTCGGCGCAAAACCCTTGGAAGCGGGCCTTGTAGGCGGCCAAGGAGACCCGATCGAGCGCGAGCACGTGGGTCTCCCCGGTCTCGACGTCCACGAGCTCGACGTCGGGGCCGAGGCGCGGGTCGACCTCGTCCGGGGAGACCACGTGGATCACGTGCGGCTCGAAGCCCGAGTAGCGCAGGCGCTCGAGGGGCTCGCGGAAGCCCTGAGGGTCGAGGAAGTCGCTGATCACCAGCGCGACCCCGGGCGCAGGGCGGCGGGCGAGGAAGCCGCGGATCGCGCGGCCCAGGTCGGTCGCGGCGCTCGGCTCGGGCTGGGCCTTGAGGAACCCGATCAGGCGCGCCAAGCCTCGGCGACCCTGGAGCGGGCCGAGCTTGGCGTGGGGGCCGGCGTCGGCGAAGAGGTTGAGCTGCACCCGATCGCCGGCGGCCAGGCCCACGTAGGCCAGGGCGAGCAGCACGTGCCACGCGAAGGGCAGCTTCGGCGGGGAGCCGGTGCGCATGGAGGCGCTGTGGTCGCAGATCAGGTGCACCTGCAGGTCTTGCTCGGCCATGAACAGCTTGACGAAGAGCGCCTCGAAGCGCGCGTAGGCATACCAATCGATCTGGCGCGGATCGTCCCCTGGGGTGTAGCGCCGATAGTCGGCGAACTCGACCGCGCCTCCCGAGCGCTTGGAGCGGCGCGCGCCGTGCCCCAGCCCCTTGAGCGTCTTGCGGGCCACGATCGCGACCCGCTCGAGACGATTGAGGAAGCCGGGCTCCAGGTCGAGGCTCACTCGCGGACGAGGTCGTGCTTCTGGATCTTGTAGCGCATGGCGCGAAACGAGATCCCCAACAGCTTCGCGGCGTTGGTGACGTGTCCGCCGGTGCGATCGAGGGCCGCCACGAGGTAGCGACGCTCGGTCTCGGCGAGCGCCTGCTCGAGGTCGATCCCGGTGGCCGGCAGCAGGTCGGCGTGAGGCACCCGGCGGCGAGTCGAGAGCAGGAGGTGTTCACCCCGCAGGGTGTCGCCCTGGGCCAGGGTCACCGCGCGCTGGACGACGTTGTGCAGCTCGCGCACGTTCCCGGGCCAGTCGTAGGCCATGAGCTGCTCTTGCACGGCGGTCCCGAGGCGGAGCCCCGGCTTTCCCTGTCGCTGGGAGCAGCGCGCGAGGAAGTGCGCCGCCAGCAGCGGAATGTCCTTCTTGCGCTCGCGCAGGGGGGGGAGGTGGATCGGCAGCACGTTGATTCGATAGTAGAGGTCCGCGCGGAAGCTGCCGTTGGCGACCATGTCCTCGAGGTTGCGGTTGGTCGCGCAGATGAAGCGCACGTCGATGGTGCGCTCCGAGGTGTCACCGACCCGCAGCAGGGTCCGCTGCTCGAGCACGCGCAGGAGCTTGACCTGGGTGCTCAGGCTGAGCTCGCCCACCTCGTCGAGGAAGAAGGTGCCCTTGTGGCACACCTCGATCAAGCCTTGCTTGTCGCTGCTCGCGCCGCTGAACGCGCCGCGCTTGTGGCCAAAGAGCTCGCTCTCGAGCAGGGTCTCGGGGAAGGCCGCGCAGTTGACCGAGAGGAAGGGGCCCCCGGCGCGCGGAGAGCGGTAGTGAACGGCGCGGCTGAGCAGCTCCTTGCCCGTGCCGCTCTCGCCGGTGATCAAGACCGTGGTGTCGGTCGGGGCGGCGCGCTCGACGAGGCCCAGCGCCTCACGGATCGCGGGCGAGTTCCCGAGGATCTCGCTGGCGCTGGGTGAGGCCCGCTGTGTGTCGGGAGCGGCGCGCTGAGCGAGGGCGCGGGAGACGACCTCGCGGATCTGGTCGTTGCTGGCGAAGGGCTTCTTGATGAAGTCGAAGGCGCCCAGGCGCATGGCCTCGAGCGCGTTGTCCCAGCTCGAGTGCGCCGTGATCACGATGACGGGGATCGTGGGGTCGATCTTCTTGAACTGCTCGAGCAACTGCAGCCCGCTGATCGAGGGCATGACGAGGTCGAGGAGCACGATGTCCGGTCGGGTCTCGCGGAAAGCCACGAGGCCGTCCTCGGGTCGGTCGCGCGTGACCACGTCGTAGCCCGAGCGCTCGAGCACGATCTCCAGGACCTCGAGCAAGCTGCGCTCGTCGTCGACGACCAGGACCCGGCCGCAACGCTCCAAGGTGTGGGTGACCAACCGATCCGCCTCGCTTCCCCGCTCCAACTCTTTCAAGCGTAGGCGCGTCTCGCGGGGAGCGCAATGCCTGGGGCTCAGAGGCCGAGGTCCGCGAGGGGGGCGTTCTCCGTGGGCTCGGGGCTCGAGGGGGGCTGGTGCGCGGGGAGCCGCAGCCGGAAGCAGGTGCCGCCTAGGGCTTCGCTGCCCTCACAGCTGATGTCGCCCTCGTGCAGGCGCACGATCTTGTCTGCCAACGCGAGCCCGAGGCCCAACCCACCTGGCTTGCGGGTGAAGAAGGGCAAGAACACGCGCGCCCGCTCGAGCTCGGGGACCGGGGAGTCGGAGTCGTCCTCGATGGTGATCTCTACGCCAGGCTGGGTGTGCAGGGTGCGCTCGGGGCCCTCGCTGCGCCGCGTCAACTCGACCGCCCGACTGGCGAAGCGCAGCTTCCCCGACCCCTCGAGCACCTGGAGCGCGTTGCGTCCGATGTTCAGCAGGGCTTGCCGCAGGAGGTCGGCGTCGGCCCAGAGCATGACCTCGCCCTCGCGGGCGTATTCGATCTCGATCTCGCCGGCGTCTGGCAGCCGGCGCAGGAGCAACACCGCGTCCTCGATCAGGTCGCCGACGGCCAGCTCCTGGGCGCGCAGAGGGGGCATGCGCGCGAAGTCGAGGAATTCCTGCAGCAGGCGGTCGAGGCGACTCGACTCGCGGCGGACGATGTCTGCCAGCCGCCGGTCGGTCTTGTCTTCGAACTCGGAGCGGGTCAGCTCCTCGACGGCGCCGCGGATCGAGGCCAGGGGCGTCCGCAGCTCGTGGGCCAGGCCCTGGGCCATCTCCTCGGTCCCCGCCAGGCGGTCGAGCCGGGTCTGCAGAGCCTCGAGCCGCCGCTCCTGGCTCAGGTCGCGAAACACGCCGACCACCCCGCGCACCTCTCCGTGCCCTCCGCGGATCACCGTGGTCTTGACCGCCAGCGGCTGGGGGGGGCGGTCGCGGAGCTCGAGCTCGATCTCGCAGTCCTGATCGGTGTCGCGGGCGAGCAGCGAGAGGACCTTCTGGTCCTCTTCGCGGCGCAGGGTGTGCTCGAACTTGCGGCCCACCAGCTCCTCCGGTCGGCGCCAGTTGAGCAGGCGGGTGGCCTCTGGGTTGACGAGCACCACCCGTCCCCGACGGTCGATCGCCACGAGCCCGTCGCGCATCCGCCGCAGGGCGTCGTCGTAGAGCACGTGCATGCCGCTCAAGCGCTGGGGAAGGCGCGTCCCGAGGAAGGCCACGGCGTGCAGTCCAAAGGTGAACCCGATCAGGTTCGCGGTCACCCGGCCCCAGCGCAGGTCGACGTCGACGTAGAGCGCGTCGGGCACCAGCGGGAGGCTCCACTGGGAGTTCGCCGCCCACCAGTAGGAGAGCGCGATCCCCCCGAGCGCCACACTCGCGGTCGAGGCGAGCACGAACGCCATGCGATCCGAGACCAGGAGCACGGCGGAGAGGATCGTGCCGAAGAACAGGAACGCGAAGCCGACGGTGTAGATCCCGCCGCTGAAGTAGGTGAGGCACGCTTCGAGGGCGAGGTCACCGAGGATCGTGCCCAGGACGAAGCGCTCGAGGTCGGAGACCCAGCGAAAGGCGACCAGCTCCATGACCGCCACGAGGAGTCCGATCACGAGGGTCGCGTAGGCCGACTGCAGGAGGCGCGGGTTGCCCTCCTCGTAGACGAGCAGGATCACCAGCCCGAGCAGGATCACCAGCACCCGCGCGACGCCCAGCCAGCCCGCCTGACGGCGGTATTCGTCGCGGTAGCGCTGGAGGAAGGTCGGGCTGACGGAGGGGGACAAGGCGGCTCCTGGCGAGGCCCCCAGCGTAGCGCGTCGCGGCAGGGCGCGCGCGGCGCTCACTCAACGCGAGAGGCCCGCGCGGGAGCGCGGGCCTCAGGCCAAAGCGGACGGGGTCGCGAGCTTACTGCTGGAGCTGCTTCTGGAGCTCGAAGATCGGGAGGAAGATCGCGAGCACCATGCCGCCCACGAGGACACCCATGAAGCAAATCATGAGCGGCTCGATCAGCGACGTCAGCTGCTCGACGGTCTGCTCGACCTGCTGGTCGTAGAACTCCGAGATCTTGAGCAGCAAGGCCTCGAGGGCACCGGACTTCTCGCCGATCGCGATCATGCGCGTGACCATCGGGGGGAAGAGCTTGGGGCGGGTCGCGAGCGGCGAGGCGAGGGTGTCACCCTGGCGCACGCTCTCGGACGCCTCGAGCACCGCCTCCTCGATGTGCACGTTGCCCGAGGTCGAGGCCACGATCTCCAGCGCGCCGAGGATCGGGACGCCCGAGGAGATCAGGGTCGCGAAGGTGCGGGTGAAGCGCGAGAGCGCGACCTTCTTGAACAGCTGACCGAAGACGGGCAGGTTCAGCTTGGCCCAGTCGAACTGCCGTCGTCCCATCGGGGTCCGCTTGTAGAGCACGAACAGCACACTCATGCCGATCACGGCGGGGATCCAGATGTACCACTGGTCGCGGACGAAGAGCGAGATCGCCAGCAGCATCTCGGTGGGCCAGGGCAGGTCGACCTTGAGGCTGTCGAAGATGTCCTTGAACTTGGGCACGATCACCCACAGCAGGAACATCACGATACACATGATCAGGCCCAGGCTGACCACGGGGTAGGTCATGGCCGAGATGATCTGCGAGCGCAGCTTGGCGGTCGCCTCTTGATACTCCGCCAGACGGACGAGGATGTCGTCGATCTGACCGGAGACCTCACCGGCGCGCACCATGTTGACGTAGATCTCCTCGAACACCTTGGGGTGCTCGGCGAGCGCGCTCGAGAGGTCGTTACCCCCGCGGACGTCGGTGACTACGACCTCGAGCACGGCCCGGAAGCCCGGGTTCTCGGTCTGCTCGCAGAGGATTTCCAGCGACTCCAGCAGGGGGATACCCGACGAGATCATCGTCGCGAGCTGCCGCGTGAAGAGCACCATCTCCGCGAGCTTGACGCGCGCGCGCTTGACCTGCCCGCTGCCCGCGACCCCGCGCCTGACTGGTTGGCTCGTCCCGGCTGCCTGATTCTGCTCCGCCATGTCGTTGCTCTACTTCCCGCCCGTGTGAGTGTCCCTGATTCGCCTACCGACCGACCCTGGGTGTGCTAGCGACGCCGCGCCGCGCCGCCGCCAGGCCGAGGCCCGGCCTTGCTGGCGCCCGGCCCCGTGCGCGGGGTGATCCCGCCGCGGTTGACCCCGGCGCTCTGGAAGGTGCGCTGGAAGTCCTCGACGTCGGTGGAGCGCTCCTTCGCGTCTTCGTAGTCCACGAGGTGCTTCTGCACCAGGTTGAACAGCGACTGGTTCATGGTCCGCATCCCGTACTTGCCGCCGGTCTGAATGATGCTGTAGATCTGGTGCGCCTTGTCCTCACGAATCAGCGACTTGACCGCGCTGTTGGCGATCATGATCTCCGCTGCCATCACGCGTCCGCGGCCGTCCTTGCGGGGGAGCAGCTGCTGACAGAACACGGCCTGCACCACGAAGGAGAGCACCGTACGGATCTGCTGCTGCTGGTAGGCCGGGAACACGTCGACGATCCGGTTCATGGTCTGCACGCAGTCCGAGGTGTGCAGCGTGCCGAAGGTCAAGTGACCGGTCTCGGCCAGCGTGAGCGCGGCCTCGATCGTCTCCATGTCGCGCATTTCGCCGACGAGCACGACGTCCGGGTCCTGACGCAGTACGGAGCGCAGGGCCTCCTTGAAGCCGTGGGTGTCGCTGCCGACCTCGCGCTGGTTCACCAGGCAGGACTTGTTCTTGTGCACGAACTCGATCGGGTCTTCGATGGTGACGATGTGCTCGCTGCGGTGGCGGTTCACGTGGTCGACCATGGCCGCGAGCGTCGTCGACTTGCCGGAGCCCGTCGAGCCGGTGACGAGCACGAGGCCCTTCGGGGTCGCGCAGATCTGGGCGCAGAGGTCCTCGGGCAGGCCGAGGTCGCGGAAGCCCTTGATCTCGTAGGGGATCACGCGGAGCACCGCGCCGACCGCGCCGCGTTGCATGAAGACGTTGGTGCGGAAGCGACCCAACCCGCCGATTCCGAAGGACATATCCAGCTCGAGGTCCTTCTCGAAGCGCGCGATCTGCGTGTTGTCGAGGATCGAGTAGATGAGCTTTTGGGTCGTCTCTGGGTCGAGCACGGCGTGCTCGGTGTCGATCAGCTTGCCGTCGATGCGGATCTTGGGCGGAGCGCCCGCGGTGACGTGGAGGTCCGAGCCTCCGCGCTCCACGAGTTGCTGCAGCAGTTCCTCGACGCTGATCATGAGAGACTCCTTCCCATCAGATTGGGCACCGGGTTTTGTAACCGGTTACGTCGGATCTCGCCACTCCCCACGGTCACCCCCACAGCCAGCGTGCCAGGGACCCGGGGGGAGGAAACAGCAGCAGGGCGGCGCCCACGCAGAGGAATGGCGCGAATGGAAGGTAAGCGGCTCCCGTGGCGAGCCTTGCGCGCAGGCCCCGGGCCGAGGGAGACCCGGCGAGGGTCTGCTGCGCAGGGCTGAGCGCGGCCCAGGCCTCCGGGGTCAGCGACCCGCGACCGCTCAGCACGAAGTAGACCACGCCGGCGCTGGCGCCCAGGAGCACGGCGAGGGCCAGGGTCCCGAGGGTCGACTGCCAGCCCAGGTAGCCGCCCAGGAAGGCGAGGAGCTTCACGTCGCCGCTTCCCATGCTCGTCACCCCGAACAGGCCGAACGCCAGGTTGACGGCCGTGAGCAGCCCCGCGCCCAGCGCGGCGCCGAGGAGCGACCCTACGACTCCAGCCAGGTGTGGGCTCCAGGGGCTGCCCTCGAGCTGCGCCAGGGCGCCGAAGGGGCGCAGCCACCCTTCGAGCCCCCACCACGTAAAGCTCGACTCGAGGGCGTCGTGGAGCGCCCGGCCCCACTCCGCCAAGTCCGGGAGCGGCGAGCCGAGGGCCCCTGGCGCGAGCCCCAGGAGCAGGGGCGCCGCCAGCAGACCAGGGATCGTGATCGCGTCGGGCACCAGCCGCAGGTCGAGGTCGGTCGCCGCGCACACCACGAGCGCGCAGGCCACGCCGCAGTGGATTGCGTACGCGGCCCAGGCCTGCGGATCGTCGAGGGCGACCGGGCCCAGGTGTCGCAGCGCGAGGGCCACGAAGAGGGCGAGGGTCACGGCCTCGACCAGCGGGTAACGCCAGGAGATCGGCTGCGCGCAGCCGCGGCAGCGGCCGCGCTGGGCGAGGAACGAGAGCAGCGGCAGGTTCTCTTGCCAGGTCAGCTGGCGCACGCAGGTCGGGCAGAACGAGCGCGCCGGCTTCGAGACGCTGAGGCAGCGGCGAGGCAGACGAAAGATCGCGACGTTGAGGAAGCTCCCGACGCACGCGCCGGTCGCGCTCAACCACGTCAGCACGATCCACCACAGACCGGTCCCTGGATCCATGCCCCGAGGCTATCAGGTCCCGCTCCCGTTCCAGCGCCGCCGCGCGCGAAAGGTGTGCGGCCTCGACAGGAGGTCGCCGGGGGGGACTACGGAGCCGGCCCCGGCCTGCGAAACTCGCCCCCGGTCGCCGAGGGTCGGCGCGGGGCGCGTCGCGCCGACCGGCCCCCCTGGTAGGCTTAGGCATGGCCGAAGATCGCGAGCAGGGCGCGGACGACGAGCCCGAGGTCGAGGGAACGTTCCTCGACCCCGCGCGGCGGAGCGAGCGCGGTGAGCTGCACCCCGCGCTCTCTCCTTCCCCGGCGTCGCCTGGCCGTGACCCCCGCGGCGGCCGCCCGCCTTCGGACAGCGGGCCGCGGGTCCCGCCACCCCACGACACCTTCCCGGCCGGGCAGCCGATCGAGTCGACGCTGCGCGCCGTGCCCGTCTCCGCCGCCGAGGCGGTGCAGCGGATCGGACCCTTCGAGCTGCGCCGGGTGCTGGGCAAGGGCGGGATGGGCGTGGTCTACGAGGCCTATCACCCCGAGCAGGGTCAGACGCGCGCGCTGAAGGTGATCTCCAGCGCCGACGTCGACCGCGAAGAGCTCGCGCGCTTCGACCGCGAAGCCCGCGCGGTGCAGAAGCTCGAGCACCCGAACATCGTCGCGATCCATGACGTGGGTCTCGACTCGGGGCGCCCCTACTTCACCATGGACCTCGTCGAGGGCACGAACCTGCAGGCCCTGGCGCGCAGCGGCGAAGCGCTCACCCCGCGGCGCTCGGCGGAGCTGGTGGCCACGGTCGCCGAAGCGATCCATTACGCGCACGAGCAGGGGATCATTCACCGAGACCTCAAGCCCGCGAACATCCTGATCGACCCCGCGGGGATCCCACACGTGACCGACTTTGGCCTCGCCAAGGACCTGGGCGAGGCGTCGGTCGGCAACCTGACCCTGACGGGCGTCGCCATGGGCAGCCCGCCGTACATGCCGCCCGAGCAGGCGCGTGGGCTCTTCCGTCAGGTCGATGCGGTCTCCGACGTCTACGGTCTGGGCGCGGTGCTCTACGAGTGCCTCACCGGCCGGCCGCCGTTTCGCGGCAAGAGCCTCTACGACGTGATCGCGCAGGTCCTGACCCAGGAGCCGCTGCCCCCGAGCAAGGTCCGCCCGGAGGTGCCGCCGGCGCTCGAGACGATCTGCCTCAAGGCGCTGGAGAAGGAGAAGTGGCGGCGCTACGCGAGCGCCCAGGCCATGCAGCGCGACCTGCAGCGCTTCCTGCGGGGTGAGGCCGTGCGCGCGGTGCGCGGCGGGCTCACCACCCGGATCGGGCGCCGGGTCGCGCAGCACCGACACCTGGTCGCCGCCTTGCTCCCGCTGTTCGTGATCGCGGCGCTCTTGACCTACGCCTTTGGCCCTCGCAAGCCGAGCTTCCCTCCCTTGCCGGAGGTCCCCCCGAGCCCGGAGCCCGAGCTCCTGCTCTCAGCGGCCCAGGCGGTCCAGCGCGGGGTCGGCTACGTGCCGCTGGTCGAGGCCCTGGGGTCCCTCGAGGCGCCCGACTGGTGGGCGGTGTTCCCCGGGGCGGGTGAGCTCGAGGAGGGCAATTGGAAGCTGCTCCGCGGGGAGCTCGGCGACCTGCGGGGTGAGCTGCAGCCGGTGCAGCTCAAGGAGATCCTCGACCTCCTGGTGCGCGACCGCGAGCTGAAGCCAGAGCGTGCCCGCGCGCTGCTGAGCGACCTGGTCCGCGACACGCACTACGAGTTCGCGCGCCCGCTGCAGCAGGCCTTCCTCGCCGGCCTGGGCCGCGCGCGGCAAGCGCGGGAGCCCTTCGAGCTGGCCCTCGCCGACGCCAAGCGCGCGCCGACCCCCCTCGATCGCGCGGTCCTCGAGTGCGCCCTCGACAACCTCAAGGACGAGGCCGACCGGCGCGCGGTGCGCGCCTGCGTCCCGCGCGCGTTGGCTGCCTACGTCGACGCCTTTCAGGCTCCCGTGCTTCGCCCCGGGGGCTACGTGAAGTCGCGGCCGACGAGCAGCGCCGCCCAGGACTGGCGCTGGCCGCCGGCCCCGCAGCGCGGACTGTGTCGCGCGTGGGGGAGCGCGACGCACCCGCTGCTCAGCCTCGACGGGCGCTGGGTCTACGTCGGCTGGCTGCGCTTCGTCTACACCCTCGCCAGCGACGACGGGAGGGTGTGCGGGCGCACGCGCCTGCCCGGGGTCGCGCGCAGTCTGCGCTACAGCCCCCGCGGAGGGGTGGAGGTGGAGGTCGAGGCCGCGGAGGTCCGCAGCTGGGTCACCCTGCGCCTGGGCCCGGGGCCCGAGGCGATCGTCGATCCGCCCTTCGCCCCGAGCCTCACCCCCGAGCCGCTGAGGATCCCGGTCGACGAGCTGCGTTGGCTGGCGAGGGCGCGCTTCCCCGCCTGCGACCCGGGGATCGAGGTCGAGCCGCGCGGGGCGACGGGGCCCTGGCGCTTCTATCCCTACGCCCCGCCCTCCGGTCCGGCGCGCTGCGGCGCGATCGACCTGGGCGTCAAGTGCCGCGACGGTCGCCGGCTCGTGCTCGGCGAGGGGCTCGTCGTGCCCCCGGACAGCTTCGCGAGCCGCGCGCTGAGCTCCGACGAGCAGCTCTTGCGGATCAGCCCGCCGCTGCCTGGGGTGCGCGACGCGTACCTGCTCTCGCTCGTGGGGCGGCCGAAGTCGGTGCCCGTGCGCCCGAAATTCATTCCGGCCCACCCGCAGGACCCGTCGCTGGAGCCCTTGCTCGACGACGCGGCGCTGTTCGACGAGGGCAACCCCTGGGTCCTGGCCTACGCCGCCGCGCTGCGCAGCGAGCTCGAAGGGGCGCCCCCGGTCGGGACCCTCGTCGAGCGCGCCCTCGGCTCCCCGCTGCTCACCGGGGCCGAGCGGATCGCCCTCGTGCGCTACCTCCACGCCCACGGGCTGAGCGGCCTCGAGCACGGCGCGGACCTCGTGCTGCGGGACCTCGACGCCGCCGGGTGGGCGCCGGACTGGAGCGGCACCGGACCGCTCGACCCCTGGGTCGTCGCCGAGGACGAGGCCCTGGTGCGGCGCGGACTCGCCACGCTCGGGGCGCCGCGGGCGGCGGCCCCCGGAGCCTTGGGCCCGCGGGGCTTGGTGTGGGCGGAGGCAGGGCACGCCTTCCAGCAGTCGCTGATCCCCGGCGCCCTCGGTCTGCTGCTCCTGCTCTGGATGCGCTACCGGCGGCAGACGCGTCGCGACCTCGAGCGCAGCGGCGTGCGCGGGCGCGCGGCCCGGGCGCGACTGTGGATCGCGAACCCCCGCGTGCGGCTGAGCTTCGCCTGGCCGAGCTACGTGACCCTCCACGACAAGGCGGCGGTCGGCGCGACCCTCGCGCTCTACTTCGTGCTCGTCGGCCTGAACGACGCGGCGCGCGAGGCGCTGACCGCCTCACGTCGGGGGCCACAGGCCCTCTGCGGCGGATACCCCACGTCGCCGGCGAGCTGCTCCGCCCTCGACCTCGCCTTCCGCAGCTACCGCCGGCGTGACGCGGCGCGGCTGAGCCCCGAGGCGCCTCCGGAGCAAGGCGCCGCCTTCGCAGCCCTGAGCGAGGACGTCCCGGCCGTGGCGGCGACGGTGGCGAGCCGCTGCGGCCTCGACTTCGCGGAGGCGGAGCGCGCCCTCGAGGCGTTGACGGCGGCGGGGGCCCTCGAGCGGAGCGCGGTCGAGGATCCGCAGCTCGCCTACGCCCGGGCCTGGGCCAAGCAACGCGCGCGGCGCCCGGACCAAGAAGTTCGCGCCGCCTACCGCGACGCCCTGGCCATCGCGCGCACCGCCCCCGCGCTGCTGGGGCTCGCGCAGCAGCTCGCCGACGACCCCCAGCAAGTCCAGGCGCTGGTCGAGGAGGCGCGGGAGCTCGACCCCGAGCTGGTCGCGTTCTCGCTCACGCCGCCCATGCCGAGCCTCGCGGCGCGCGACCTGGCTCTGTTGGGGCGTGAGCGCTGGTGGACCGCCTGGCCAGCGCGCACGCTGCGCGCGCTGTTCGTGCCGGTGCCGGGCCGGATCGACGCTTCGCTCTTGGCCTTCGAGCGGGCCTACGACCGGCCCCTCCGCGACCAGCGCGCGCGAAATCGCTGGTTCTGGATGGTGCCCTTCGTGCTGCTGCTGGTGCTGGGGTCGATGCTCCTCCCGAGCCCGCGCTACTTCGAACCGGTCACGATCGACGGTCGGCCGAGCTTCCTCGTGCGTGTGGTCGGTCCGCTGGTCCCGGGAGTGGCCCAGGTCATGACCGGGCGCCCGCTGCGCGGCGCGGGCTTCGTGTTCGTGTGGTTGTTCGCGGTCGACGTGTTCTTGCGCAGCGGACCCTTGTGGAACGTGGACCTCCTGGGCCTCGACTTGAGCGAGGCCAGCGAGGCGACCGGGCACTCACCTCAGGCGGTGCTCGACGCGGTGGGAGGGCTTAAGCGCGCGCTCGCGGGGGTGCTCGCCGGCGTCTACGTGCTCCACGTGCTCGACCTGCGCGGGCTGCGGCGTCGGCTGCGGGTGGCCTTCGAAGAAGACGTCGAGAGCCGGGTGGCGTCGCTGTGGGAGATCCCCCTCGACTCGACCCTGGCCTCGCGCGGAGACGCGGCGCTGCCGATCGAGCGCGAGGAGCCAGGTCCCTTCGACGACTCCATGCTGGGAGGCAATCCATGACCGCGAGCCGGGGGGTGGCCTTCTTGGTCGCCGGAGGAGTCGCGTTGCTCGCGGGGACGGCGATTCGGGCCTTGGCCAGCCGGGCCGCGCTCGACGACGATCAGCGCCGCGGCGCGCGCCGGCTGATCCACGCGCTGCACGGCGTCGCGGGCGCGCTGCTCCTGGTCGGGGTGCTGCTCGTGTCCTTGGCCTGAGCAGAGCTCAAGCCAAGAACACGTGCTTCGCGCCCTCGCGCACGTCGCGGGTCGCGTTGCGGGTGTCGACGACCAGCCGCGAGTGCTCGACCACGCGAGCCCAGTCCATGCTGCTGTGGTCGGTGACCACCACGACCAGGTCGTAGCTCGCCAGCGCCTCGTCGGTGAGGGCGATGCTCTCGCGGTTGATCTCGTAGTGCCGTCCCTGACCGAGGCTCGGGACGTGCGGGTCGTAGTAGTCGAGCTCGGCGCCCTTCTCGTCGAAGAGGTCCCAGAGCACGAGCGCGGGCGACTCGCGCACGTCGCCGACGTCCTTCTTGTAGGCCACGCCGAGGAACAGCACGCGCGAGCCGTTGAGCGACTTCTGCTGGCCGTTGAGCGCGTCCATGCAGCGCTGGAGCACGTACTCCGGCATCGCGGTGTTGACCTCCTGCGCCAGCTCGATGAACTTCGTGCGCACGCCGAACTCCTTGGCCTTCCAGCTGAGGTAGACCGGGTCGATCGGAATGCAGTGTCCGCCCAGGCCGGGGCCGGGCCAGAACGGGGTGAAGCCGAAGGGCTTGGTGCGGGCCGCGTCGATCACCTCGAAGATGTCGACGTCCATGCGCGCGAAGCAGACCTTGAGCTCGTTGACGAGGGCGATGTTCACGCAGCGGTAGATGTTCTCGAGGAGCTTGGTCGACTCCGCGACCCGGGCCGAGGAGACCAGGATCACTTCGGCGACCGCGCCGGTGTAGAGCGCCTGGACCGCGTCGCGCGACACGGGGTCGTCGGCGCCCGCGACTTTGGGGATCGCGTGCGTCGTCCACTTGGTGCCCGGGTTCTCGCGCTCGGGGCTGAAGGCGAGGAACAAGGTCTTGCCGACCTCGAGCCCGCTGGTGCGCTCGAGGATCGGCCCCAGGAGTCCGTCGGTCGTCCCAGGGTAGGTGGTCGACTCGAGCACGACGAGGGTGTCGGGGGCGAGGTGGGGGCCGATGCTCTCCGCCGTGCGCTCGATGTACGAGGTGTCCGGGTCCATGTTCTTGGTCAGCGGCGTCGGAACGCAGATCGCGATCGCCTGGACCTCTGCGGCCCGGGCGAAGTCACAGGTCGCCTCGACCTTGCCCGCCTCGCGCAGCTCCGCGAGGTCGGCGCTCGGCACAGCGTCGATGTACGACTCGCCGCGGTTGATCTTCTCGACCTTCTTGGGGTCGACGTCGAAGCCGATCACGCGGAAGCCGGCGTGGCCGAAGGCCGCGCAGAGTGGCAGGCCGACGTATCCCAGTCCGACGACGCCGACGGTCGCCTGGCGGTCGCGCAGGCGGTTGACGAGGGGGTGGCTCACGGGGTCCTCCGTTGCGGTGCGAGTGCGGGATCCTAGCCGGAAATCCCCTCCAGGGGAGCGCGACCGTCCCGCTTTGGACGGCGGAGTTTGCTTGAAGCCGTCCGGTCAGGGGCTAGACTCAGCGGCGGAGAAACCGAAGACCCAGAGAGGAGGCGCCATGCGCGCTCTGCAGCTGATTCGAACCGTCGCCCTGGGGGCGCTGACCGCCACGGTCAGCGTCGCCGCGACCCCCACCGTCGGGCAAGAGGCCCCCGAGTTCGGCAGCGCCGACTGGGTGCTCAACGCCCCCGAAGAGACCTCGATCGCGGCCCTCAAGGGCGAGGTCGTGTTCGTCGAGAAGTGGGGCGTCAAGTGCCCGCCCTGCGTGGCGCTGATCCCCCACGTGGAGAAGCTCCAGCAGACCTACGGCGCGCGCGGCCTGCACATCTTCGCGTTCGAGGCCCAAAACCACTCCGCCGACGAGATCCGCGCCAAGATCGCGGAGCGCGGCGGGAAGACCTACCCCGTGTCCGCCGGGGGCGGCAACGGCTATCAGGGCGACGGCTCGATCCCGGTCGCGTGGTTGATCGGCGTCGACGGCACCGTGATCTGGCAGGGCAACCCCGCCGCGGAGACCGCGAAGCTCGACCGCATGATCGAGGAAGAGGTCGCCAAGGTGCGCTACCCCGGCATGGGGCGCAGCGAGTTCCACCCCGAGGCGCTGAAGAGCGTGAAGGCCTTCATGAAGCAGGACCTGGCCGGCGCTCGCGACGAGGCCCGCAAGCTGCTCGCGAACGAGAAGCTGAGCGACGCCCACGGCGACGC
>JAGQRJ010000440.1 GCA_020425635.1 Planctomycetota bacterium
CCCCGACGCCACCCGAGCAGGCCCCCCAGGGCCTGCGGGGTTGGGGAGCCCCACCCCCCGCCGAGCCAGAGCCCCCCCCCGTCCCCGAGCCCGAGCTGGCCTCGGCGGAGGAGCTCCAGCCCGAGCTCGAGGCTGCTCCGGCCTCCGCCCCAGCCTTCGTCGACCCGTGGGCCCAAGCGACCCCCACGGAAGTCGAGCCCTCGGTGCCAGGCCCCAAGGCCTACAGCCCCGAGGTCGATCCCTGGGCCCTAGACCCCTTCGCCGCCCAAGCCCACGCGCCGACCGAGGCCGGCCCCGTCTTCCACCCTGCTTCGGCCCAGTCCGGCTCGGGCGCCAGGCCGTCGAGCTTTGGCTTCTTCGAGCTCCTCGACCTGGGACAGCCCGGGCAGCGCGCGATCGTCGACGTCAACTCGCGCCCGCTCGCAGTGCTGGTCCACCGCGACGGTGTGCCCAAGGCGCGGATCATGATCCCGGCCAACTGCCCGCTCCCAGTGACCGCTCAGAACGTGTTCCACACCTACTTCGACAACCAGCCCGGAGTGCGGGTCGTGGTGCTCGAGGGCGACAGCGAAGACCCCGAGGACTGCTCCTACGTCGGCGAGTGCCTGGTGATGGACCTGCCGCTGCGGCCCAAGGGACAGGCGATCGAGATCGTCTATGCCTACGACACCGACGGGCGAATCAGCGTGCAGGCGCGGGACGTCGAGAGCGGCACCCAGGCGCGCGTCGAGTTCCAGCGCCAGCGCTGACCCCCCGCGGGCCTCAAGAGGCCGCAGAATTCCCCTCCGGCCCCCTTGTGCGCGCTCACGCGCCCGGTCAGCGTGGAGTCAAGCGAGGGTGAGGATGAGCAAGGCGGTCGGCGGGGAAGACCTCCCTGTGATCGGCTGGCGAGAGTGGGTGGGCCTCCCCGAGCTGGGTGTGAGCTGGGTCAAGGCCAAGGTCGACACCGGGGCCCGCTCTTCGAGCCTGCACGCCTTCGACCTCGAGATCGTCGAGCGTCGAGGAAAGGCATGGGTGACCTTCTCGGTTCACCCGCTGCAGCGGAGCTCGGCCCTGACCGTGCGCGCCCGCGCCGAGATCCTCGAGTTCCGGCGGGTGCGTAGCTCGAGCGGACAGACCTCGGAGCGCCCGGTGATCGTGACCCAAGTGGCTTTCGGGGACGAGGTGTGGCCGATCGAGGTTACCCTGGCCAACCGTGACGAGATGGGCTTCCGCATGCTGCTGGGGCGCGAGGCCTGCAGAACCCGGTTCCTCGTCGACTCGGGCCGCTCCTTCTATGGAGCCAAGCCCCCCTTGAGCTACCGACGCGCCAAGTCCCGCAAGAAGACCAAAAAGAAGAAGAAGAAGAAGAAGAAGCCCATATGAAGTTAGCGATCCTCTCCCGCGGTCCAGGCTGCTACAGCACGCGGCGACTCCGGGAAGCGGCGGAGACGCGCGGACACGACGTCCAGGTGCTGGACACGCTCAAGTTCTCGATCGACGTCCGCCGGGGCAAACCCGAGCTCTACTTCAAGCGCAAGCAGCTCCCCCGCTACGACGCCGCGCTGCCCCGAATCGGCGCGTCGATCACGTACTTCGGCACCGCCGTCGTCCGGCAGTTCGAACAAATGGACGTCTTCTGCGCGAACTCCTCCGCTGGGATCTCCAACTCCCGCGACAAGCTCCGCAGCCTGCAGATCCTCAGCCGTCACCAAATCGGGATCCCCCGCACGACCTTCGTGCGCGACAAGCGTGACGTCCTCCCCGCGATCGACCGCGTGGGTGGCGCACCCGTGATCATCAAGCTGATCGAAGGCACCCAGGGGATCGGCGTCTTGCTCGCGGAGACTCGGACCTCTGCGGAGTCGATCATCGAGCTCCTGCAGAGCCAGAAGCAGAACGTGCTGATCCAAAAGTTCGTGGCCGAGAGCAAGGGCCGCGACGTGCGGGCGCTCGTCGTCGGAGACCAGGTCGTGGCCGCCATGCGACGGGTCGCCCAGGGCCAGGAGTTCCGCAGCAACGTCCACCGGGGAGGGAAGACCGAGCGCGTCGAGCTGCCGGACGCCTACCGCGAGACCGCGATCCGCGCCTCGCAGATCATGGGCCTCCGCATCGCTGGGGTCGACATGCTCGAAGGCAGCGACGGCCCGCAGGTCTTGGAGATCAACTCCTCCCCCGGGCTCGAGGGGATCGAGACCTGCACCCAGCTCGACGTGGCCGGCGCGATCGTGGAGCACATCGCCTCGCAGGTGGACTTCCCGGAGATCGACGTCCGGCAGCGCTTGACGGTCAGCCGCGGCTACGGCGTCGCCGAGATCTTCCTTCCCGCGGGCTCGGAGTTCGTGGGCCAGACCATCAGCGACGCGCACTTCGTAGAGCGGGACGTCAACGTCTTGACGCTCTACCGAGGCACGAGCGTGATCCCCAACCCGCGCAGCTCTCGGGTCCTGGAGGCTGGAGACCGCCTGCTATGCTTCGGGAAACTCGACGCCATGCGCGGGCTGGTCCCGGAGACCTCACGCAGTCGCCAGCGACTCGAGGCCGGAGCCCTCCCGGAGCAACCCTCCAGCGAATGACCCACGGGCCCAAGGACCCAGGACTTCGTGACGCCACCTCGGACCCCAAACTTCCTCGGGCAGACCATAGGCGGGGTGCGGGTGACCTCCTCCTTGGGGCGGGGAGCGATGGGCGAGGTGTTCGCGGTCGAGGAGCCGGCGAGCGGCCGCCGCCTGGCCATGAAGGTCCTCAGCAAGGGCCCGCTCGCCGACGCCGAGGCGCTGGCCCGCTTCAAGCGTGAGGGGCTGGCCCTCGCCGCGGTGAACGACCCGCACGTGATCACCGTGCACGCAGCCGGATCGTGGCGGGGCTGCCCCTACCTCCTGACGGAGTACGTCGGAGGCGGCAACCTCGAGGCGCTCATGCAGCGCGGCAGGCCGAGCCTGGAGGAGGCCCGGCGCCTCCTGACCGAGCTCGCCCAGGGGCTCGCGGCGATCCACGCTGCGGGGATCGTGCACCGCGACCTCAAGCCGTCCAACGTGCTGCTGACCGCCGAGGGCAAGGTCAAGATCGCCGACTTCGGGCTCTCCTTCGAGCCCAGCGCAGACTCCTTGACCGGGAGCGGGGCCATGCTTGGCACGCCCGCCTACATGGCCCCGGAAGCGCTCAAGGGCGAGCGGATCAGAGCGCCCAGCGCAGACGTCTACAGCCTGGGACTCCTCGGCTACGAGCTGCTCACGGGGAGCCTGCCGCACGAGGCGGAGAGCTTCCCGGCCTTCGCCCACCAGCGCATGCACAGCCGCCAGTGCGACCCGCGCGAGAAGAACCCCGAGGTCCCTCGCGCGCTCGCCGAGGTGATCTGCCACGCGACCCAGCGCTCACCCGAAGCCCGACCGCCCGACGCGGGCGCGCTCCTGCGAGAGCTCGAGCGCTCCGAGCACCCAGGAGCGGAGCGGAGCTCGCCGGGGCCGCACCCGCTGGTGTGGGCGGTCGTCGCCCTGGCAGTCGCCGTGACGCTCCTGACCGTGGCGGCCTTCCGTGGGCCCGCTGCCCAGTCGCTGCCCGAGACCGAGCAGCGCCCGGCGGCCGAGGCTGGGCCGCCCGACCCTGAGGCGCCGGCGAAGGACCCCGGCCCCTCGAAGGCCGATCAGGCCCAGGGGAAGCTCGAAGCCGTGACGCACATGCTCGCCCCCGAGCGCGGGTTCTGGTTCGCCTCGGCGACCTTCCTCCGCGGCGAGGTCCTGGCGCTGGGGGTCGACGAGGCGGGGCAGGGGCAACTCCTCCGCTATCTGCCACGAAGGAAGACGCTCGACGGCGAACCCCACACGACCCCCCTGGAGGGGGGGCCCACCCCGTGCGGATCCGAGGGGAACCTCAGCGCGGTCGGCTGGGGGCCGACCCGAGTCGCCTGGGGGACCACGATCCCGCGCTTGGAGCTCGGAGTGCTGCACTTCACCTCGAACCAGGTCGAGCGCATGAGCTTGCCGCCGAGCGCGCAGCGGGTGAGCGCGCTGTGGTGGGACGACGCGGAGACGCTCCTGGTCGGGACCGAGGAGGGGACGGCCTTCGAGCACAGCGCTGGAGACGACGGGCTGCGACGGCTGGGGGCGTCGACCCTGCCGATCGGGAGCTTCCTCTCGCGCCAGGCAGGCACCCTGAGTCTGATCGCGGGCTCCAACAAGCTGACTCACCTGGGCGCGTTCAGCAGCTTCGGCTTCGAGCGCTGGGGACCGGGCGGGTCGACCCAGCGCGCGCAGCCAACCATGGCCTACCCGATCTGCGCCGTGGAGTTCGAACCTGGCCGCTTGCTCTGCGGCACGCGCGACCACGAGCTCGTCGTGCTCGACATGACCGACGGCCCCCCCCGCCGGATTGGCCCGGCGTTCCGCGACCCCACGGCGGTGCCCCCGGAGCGCAACCAGGTCGAGCCCGCGACCGCCACGGTGCTCGCGCACAGCGGCCCCGTCTACGGAGTGGCGGTCAGCGAAGGGTTGGTCTTCAGCGTCGCCCGCGTCGGGCCAGACCAAGCCCTGGGCGCGCTGCGGGTGTGGAGCCTGGACTCCGGCGAGCTGCTGGCGCACCACCCCCTCCCCCAGCCACCGCTGAGCCTGACCCTCGAGCGAGGCGCCCACCCGATCACCTTGCTCGTCGCCATGCCCCAGCGTCTCGAGCTCCTGCGCTGGGTCCCGCGCTGAGGTCGTTCGGTTTACGTTCGTTGCCCGCGTTGCCTGCGCGCCTTTGCGTCCGTTGTCCAGGACCCCCGCCGCCGCGGGGCTACCTCAGCCCTAAGTCGTGACCCAAGGACCCTTCGGGGGCGTCGAGCGCGCGGCGCCGGGTGGGATCGACGCGTGCAGCTTGGCTCGCTTTCCGCCTCGTCCAGTGACGGTCCCCGGAGGACACGTGAAGCCTGGCGAGGATCAGGTCGTCCCCGCCGACGAGGGCCACGAAGGCGGCAAGTAGATCCGCCCCAGCGCGGTCCGCGGGCTAGCTCCCACGAACCTGGGGATTTCCTCACGCGCGTCTCGCCCGCGGCGGGGTATCACTGCGCTCAGAGGAGCTCGATTGGGACCCCTGACCTGCGAACTCGCCGTCCCGCGCTTCGAGCAACCGGACGACGTCACCTGCGGACCGACCTGCCTCATGCAGGCGCTGCGCTACTACGGCGACCCGACTCCCTTCGAGGAGATCGTGCAGCGCACGCCACGAAACCCCGACGGCGGCACCCTGGGGGTCTATCTGGGCACGGCCGCGCGCTCCCTCGGGTATGCGGTGCGGATCTGGTCCTACAACCTCAAGGTCTTCGACCCGACTTGGGTCGGACTCTCCGCCGACGCGCTGCAGGCCAAGCTTCGGGCGCGGGCCGCGGCGGTCAGCAAGCCCAAGGTGCGGGCGGCCTGCGAGGCCTACGCCGGCTACCTCGCGGTCGGGGGTGAGCTGGCCTTCGACGACCTGGTCCCCAGCCTCCTGACCGGGATCCTCGCGCGCGGACACCCGGTTCTGTGTGGGCTCAACGCGACCTACCTCTACCAGCAAGTGCGCGAGCGCCCTGCCGACAACGAAGACGACGACGTCGCGGGCTACCCCGTGGGCCACTTCCTCGTCGCCTGCGGCCATGAGGCGGGCGAGCGCTTTCATGTGCGCGATCCCTCGAGCCACGTACCCTTCAGCCCGGACGGAAGGTACACCGTCCCGGCCCACCGCTTGATCAACGCGATCCTGCTCGGGATCGTCAGCTACGACGCCGTGCTCGTGGAGCTCTGGCCAGAGGAGTCGAAGTGAGTCAGCCCCCACTCGTGGTCGTGAGCCACCTCGAGGACCTGAGCGTCTATTTGGGCCCCGTCCTCAGCGCAGAGGACTTCCTCGGGCAGGACACCGAGGCCCCGCTGGTGATCAACCTCTGCCGTGGCTGGCGCTACCTCTCCGAGGGCTACTACGTCTCGCTCCTCGCCGAGGCGCGCGGTCTCGACGTGATCCCGACCCCGGCCACGATCGCCGGGATCCAGGATCCACAGCGGCTCTTCCGCTCCCTGGCAGAGGCGGGGATCCCGATCGTCGACACCGAGGCCATGACCGACCGCGGCCGGAGCCTGCCTGCGGTGATCGCGCCGGGCAAGGGCTCGGAGCGGCTGCTGGTTCGACAGCGCGAGGGCGGCGCGCTCACCTACCGGCGCGCGCAGGACGCGGAGACGGCGCGCGTGGTCGTGCTCTTGGGGTCGTGCCGTGAGCCTTCGTTCCGCCAGCTCGCCGCTGCGGTCTACCGCGTGCTGCCTCTGCCTCTGCTCGAGCTGCAGCTGCTGCGGGACGACGGGCGCTGGTGCGTGGTCCGCGCCGCGCCGCTCTACCTGCCGGACCTCGGGCCCGCCGACCTCGAGGAGCTGGCGCGGGTGATCCCCGAGCGCGCCAAGCGCCGGCTGACCCCCCCACGCAAGCGCTCGAGGGCGTCGCTGGCGGTGCTCTACGACGAGAACGAGGCCAACCTCCCCTCCTCCCCAGAGACGATCGAGCGACTGATCAAGGTCGCCGCGCGCGAGGACGTGCTCGTGCAGACCCTCAGCCCGGGCGAGCTCGATCGACTGCCCGAGTTCGACGCGCTGTTCGTGCGCACGGTCACGGGGCCCGACCTGCCCAGCTTCACCGCCGCGCTCAGGGCCGAGACCCTGGGCATGCCCGCGATCGACGACACGGCCTCGATCCTGCGCTGCTGCAACAAGGTCTACCTCCACGAGCTGCTCACCCGGGGCGACGTCCCGACCCCCGAGACCCGGGTCTTCGGCCGCCAGACCGGCTTCGCCCAGCTGAGCGAGGACCTGGGCCTGCCCTTCGTGATCAAGCTCCCCGACGGGAGCTTCTCGGCGGCGGTGTTCAAGGTCGCGACCGAGGAGGAGTTCTTCGCGCGCGCGGACCCGCTCTTCGAGCGCTCCCCGCTGCTCCTCGCCCAGCGCTTCCTGCCCAGCGCCTTCGACTGGCGAATCGGGACCCTCGGTGGGGCGCCGCTGTTCGCGGCCAAATACTACATGGCGCGCGGCCACTGGCAGATCGCTGCGGCGACCCGACGCGGCCCCCGCTTCGGCCGAGTCGAGGCGGTTGCCATAGACGAGGTCCCGCCGGCGGTGCTCGACATCGCGCTGCGCGCAGCAAACCTCGTCGGGCGAGGCTTCTACGGGGTCGACCTCAAGCAGCTCGAAGACCGCGTGGTGGTGATCGAGGTCAACGACAACCCGAACCTCGACGTAGGGCACGAGGACCGGCTCGAAGGCGATCGGGTCTACGAGCGGATCGTGGCCCACTTCCTCGAGCGAATCGAGGCGGGGTTTCGCGCCCCCTCCGGCGAGTCCGGCGCGACCTCGCGCCAACGCGGAGCGAACCCGGGCCTGCGTGAGGAGGAGCTCGCGGCCTGGCGGCTGCCGATCGCCCCTCCCGCAGGCCCCGAGCCCCAGCCGCCCTACAAGGCCTTCGAGGTGTGCGGGCTCGAGCTGGAATACGCCCTCGTCGACCGCGACCTCAACGCCTGCTCGCTGGTCGAGCCGGCTCTGGCGACCCTCGCTGGGCGCCCGACCTCCGAGGTCGAGCTGGGTGTGGTCGGAATCACCAACGAGATCACGGACCACGTGCTCGAGATCCGCACCAACGCGCCGCTGGCGAGCCTGGTCGAGACCGAGCGCGTCCTGGTCGAGGGCGTGCGCCGCGCTGGCGCGCTGCTCGCCGATCGCTTCCAGGGCGCCCGCCTGCTCCCCACGAGCATGCACCCCTGGCTGATCCCCAGCCGGGCGCACCTCTGGCGCCGCTCGAACCGGCGGATCTACGGGACCTACGAGCGCCTGTTCGACACGGCGACCCACGGCTGGCGCAACGTGCAGGCGTGCCACGTGAACCTCCCCCTGGGGAGTGAGGCCGAAGGGATCGCGATGCTCAACGCCTCCGCGCTGCTCGTCCCCTACCTCCCCGCGCTCGCCGCGAGCAGCCCCATGCTCGAGGGCGAGCTCGGCGCGGCCGTCGACAACCGGATCTCGCACCTCCTGACCCACCAGGTCAAGATCCCCGAGAGCCAGGGCGAGCTGGTCCCGGACTACGCCACGGGCTTCGCGCAATACAAGCGCGACGTCCTGGGGACCATGTACCGCGCAGTGGACCGCCTCGTCGACTCCAGCCCGATCCGGCGGGAGTTCCTCAACGCCCGCGGCGCGGTGATCAAGTTCTCGCGCATGGCGCTCGAAGTGCGGATCCTCGACGTGCAGGAGTGCGTGCGCTGCGACGTGGCGATCGCCTCCTTCGTGCGCTGGTGCCTGGCGAGCCTCGCCTCCGACCTCCAGGCGAGCGCGCTGGCGCTGCCCGATCACGGCGCGCTCGTGGCCGACCTGCACGCCACCGTCGAGCTCGGCTGTGAGGCCCGGGTGCTCGCCCCTCACCTCGACGGCCTCTCGCGCGACGCGCAGGGCCGCGCCAGCGTGCGCGACGTCCTGCGGGCCTTCCTCGCCCGCGCCCAGCGCGAGGTCTCGCCCGACGAGGCTCCCTACCTCGAGTTGGTGGAGCAGCTGATCGCGAGCGGGAGCCTGGCGGAGCGCCTGCGCGCCGTGCTGAGCCCGCTGGTCGGAGACGACGACGCGTTCACCGAGGCCGCCCGCGGGATCTACATCGAGCTCGCCGACTGCCTGCTCGACAACGAGCCTTGGTCGGGGCGCGGGCTGCGCAAGGCCCCTTGACCGCGGTCGTCGTCACCTGCGAGCACGCGAGCTGCGCCGTGCCCGAGGGCGTGAGCCTGGGGGTCGCGGAGGCCGTACTCGACACGCACCACGGCTGGGATCCAGGCGCCGCCACCCTGGCGCTGCGCCTGGCCTCCGCGCGCTGCGCGCCGCTCCTGGCAGGCGAGGTCACCCGCCTCGTCGTCGACCTCAATCGGCTGGAGACGAACCCGCAGGTGATCCCCGAGCGCAGCTTCGAGGTCGCGGTCCCTGGGAACGTGGGGCTTGACCCCGCCGAGCGTGAGCGGCGCCTGACGCGCTACCACCGCCCCTACCGCGCCGCCGCCCGCCGGCTGGTGGGCGACGCCCGCCGCTGGGGCGGCCGCTGCCTGCACCTCTCGACGCACTCCTTCGTCCCCGAGCTCGAGGGCCGGGTGCGCCACGTGGAGGTCGGGATCCTGTTCGACCCCGACCGGGCGCTCGAAGCCGAGCACGCCGAGCGCCTGATCGAGGGGCTGCGGCGGCTCGGCTGGGACGCGCGCGCGAATCAGCCATACCTCGGCGTGGCAGACGGACTGACGACCTGGCTTCGCGGCGAGTTCAGCGAAGGCTACGCCGGGATCGAGGTCGAGGCCTCTCAGGCGCTGCTCGAGACGCCCGCGCGCTTCGACCGCCTGGCCGGCGACCTGGCAGGGCTGCTCGTGGACGTCTAACCCGCAGGGGACGCAGAGCTGGCCGGTCCCCTCGTGGCCGACACGTACGCCGCGCGCGCGTAGAACGCGAACCATCCCGCGATCCCGAGCAGCTTGAACCCGTCTTCGAACAAGAGCTGCCCCCGCATGAAGCCACCGGGGAGCACGTCGAGGAGGATCGAGAGCGCGAAGCTGCCGCACGCGGCCAGCAGGAACAGGAAGTCGCTCGCGAGGATTCGCGCCCTGAAGTGGACCAGGAAGCCAAGCGTAAGCACACCGTAGACCCCGAAGGTGATCCGCTGGTCGAGGCCCAGGTAACGGGGGAGCAGGTCTTCGTGCGCCATGAACATGTCGTCCAGCAGGAGGACCGTGGTCAAGGCCCCTGCGGCGAGGAAGAACCTGGCCTCCTTGGAGTCGCCCCGCGCGCGCGCCAGCGCCACGCTGAAGAAGCACAGGCTCGCCGTCGCCGCCCACACCAGGGCCCCGAGGTTCGAGACGAGCCCGGTGAGGGGGTGGGTCTTGGCGAGCGCGGCTGGATCGCGGAGGAACACGGCGAGGTCGATCTCGCCCCACAGCCCCACCCCGCCGAGCAGGAGCAACAGCGCCGCGCAGGGCAGATAAACCGCGAGGGCCAGGGCCCGGTTGGCCCAGAGTTGGCTCAAGAGTCTGGCGATCATTTGGCCACGTCCCGCTTGCTGAAGGCCCGCGTGTAGAGCCGTCGGATCAACACGGCGCCGAGCACGGCGATGATCCCCAGCTGGGCGAGGCTGCCGAAGAACACCACCCCCCAGTGGAAGCGGCCAAACAGCCACACGACCCCCCAGCAGGCGAACACGAACGCGAAGATGTCGACGGCCTGGGTCACGGAGCCTAGCTCGTTCAGCGGAAACACCCAACGCACCGTGGCGAGGCTCAGCCCGAGGAACACCGGCGGCGCGAGCAGGAGCAGGCTGTTGCCCTCCAGGAAGTCCTTCTCGAGCACCTGCCGCACGAACACGAGCAAGGCGAGCTCGAGCACGAAGGCGGCGATCCCCAGACCGACCACGGCGCTGGCGATCATGCGCCCGTCCGCGTCGGTCTTCCCCGCCTTGCCCACGCGCGCCAGGGCCGCACCGACCAGCGGGAGCACGGCGGCTCCGATCAAGATCAGGCTCGCGTTGGCGTCGGCCCAGCCGTAGCAGGCAGCGAGCAACTCGTTCGCGGTCACGGAACGCCGCTTCCTTCCCCCCCCAGCGTAGCCAGTCGCAAAAGCCGTGTCACTCTGCTCCTAGGGGCTAGCGCCCCTCGAGCGGGGGCACCTCGACCCAGAACCATCCGCGGAGGTCCCCCTCGGCGAACCCGGTGGCCTGGTCGTCGGGGTAGCGCTCGGCGAGGGCTTGCCTCACCTCCTGCGAGAGCTCGTCGGCGGGGCCGTGGCAGGTGGTGCATGCCGCCTCGAGGCGAATCGGCAAGAGCGCGCGGAGCGCACCGTCGGGTCCTTCGCGGAAGGTCGGGGTCTCGCGGCGGGCCTCGACGTCGGCCGCGGCCCAAGCCGGGGCAGCGTTCGCGGGGTTGCGCAGCTTGAACGACGTGCGCCCGATCGCGAGGCCCTGGTCCTCGGCGACCGCGGCGGCGATCTGGGGAGCCGCCAGCTGGCAGGCCTCGATTCCGCCGGCTGGGCCGCCTGCCTGCAGCGCCTCCTTGAGCCGAGCCTTGAGCTGTTTCCCCAGGGCCTGCGCTGCCGAGGTCGCGCGCTCCTGGCGGGGGTCCACGGCGGGAGCCTCGGCGGCGGCAGGTCCCTTGGCCGGCTCCGCCGCGGGAGGACACCCAGTCAGGGCCAAGCTCAGCAGCACGGCGATTCGTCGGTCCACGGGTCCTCCTTGGAGGTCACCGACGATAGCGCGCGGAGCGCAGGTCGAAAACAGCGGCCGCAGGGGGGCGATCCCTGAAAGGCGCGCCGTCGCTGAATTCAGGGCCGCAGGCCGCCAGGGACCCCCTTGGTGACGACGCTGACTGCGTCGTGGGGGTGCAGGCTCTCCTGGTGGGTGCACTGCACGCGGTAGTCGACGATCCGCGGCTCCTGGTCGAGGCGGGTCTTGATCCTCCGCGCTGCGTCCTCGCAGAACATGGTGTTCTGTCCGTTGACCAGGGCAAAGGCCTGCTCGTCTTCGCGCTTGACCGCAGCCTGCACGACGGTGCCCAACGACTCTTCGACCTGATTGATCAGCTCGGCGAAGCTCGGGGCCTCGTCCGCCCCTGCGACCTCGACCAGGACCTCGGCCAGGCTCCGTTGGCTGTGCGGCGTGGCGCAGATCGCCTCCGGGGTCCCGAGCCACGCGCGCACTTCGTCCGCGCTCAGCGACCCGTCAGCGAAGCGTCGGTCGAAGGCCTCTTGGATCAATTGGCGGGCGAGGGCCGCAGAGCAGGGGCAGGTGCTGGAGTAGGTGATCGTGGCCCCCAAGCGGAGCCTCAGGCCCCGGGGGGTGAGGCTCGCCTCGACCCGCACGGGGTAGATCCGCCACCCCGCGTTGGCGCTGACGAGGGCGGCGCGCCGAACCATCCAGTCGAACTCCAGGCTGAGGTGGGCTTCGTCGCTGAGGTCGGCGTGGCTGTCCCACATCGACTCGAGCACGGCCCGGATCACCTGCAGGCTCAGAGGACCGGCGGCGAGCCCCTCCTGCAGGCGGAGGAACAAGCGCGACATGTGGATCCCCTTCGACTCGGGGTCGGCGAGGTTCACGTAGGCCTCCGCCCGAGCAGGGATCAGGCGCTCGACCCCTTCGGCGTCGATCAAGCGCACCGGGACCTCGATCTGCCCCATGCCGACCCGGTCGAGGCGTCCGCGCACGTGGGCGCCGATTCGGCTCTGGGCGACGTCGGGCATGGATCCCCGTCGCCTCTGGTGGGCGGGCGACGCGCGGTCGAGGCGGTTGTGGATCAGCAGCGCGGAGGTTGCGGGCGGCGTCATGAGAAGGTCCTCGGAGTAAAGGGGACGGCAAGGGTGGAGAGGTGGGGGCGATCGGACTCGGACAGCCGGACGCGTTCGCAGCGCGCCGACTGCCCAGGCGACTCGGAGAGCGAGACTGCGATCCTGCGCAGCTGCAGCCTGGGCAAAGCCTGCTGCAGGAGCGTGAGCGTCTCGTCGCACAGGTGCCGTGCGAGCAGCTCGCTCGAGGTGTTCTCGAGTTCGAGGAGCACGACGTCGGCCTCCGGGAAGCTGAAGCGCTCGTCGCGCCAGCGGGCGGTCACGCTGCCCCCCTCGCGCGCCACGCGCAGCGCCGCGCAGTGGGTGGGCAGCAGGACCTTGTGGTCGAGGGCGTCGCAGGCGCGCTTGAACAGCGGCTTGACCTGAATGAAGTCGGCGACCAGCCCGGCCCGGTCGAGGTCCTCGCCTTCGATCTCGAGCTCAGCGCGGTAATTGTGCCCGTGCAGCGGCTCGCGGGTGCCGTCGGCGAAGATCAGGAAGTGCGCGGCGGCGAAGTTGAAGTACTGCTTGTCGAGCAGGTTGCTGAAGCGTTCGTGGAAGGTGTCCAACGGGGCTCTCCGTTCCTGAGCGTGGCTCGTAGGGAGAAGGCTAGACGAGGGCCACATTCCTGTCTAGATTCCGTGCTGGTTTTTGTGTAGATTTATTCAAGGAGGTCCTCGTGAGACCCGCCCGCAGTGACGCCCGCCGCCTCGTCCCCGCCTGCGCTTGCGCGCTGGCTTGCGCGCTCATGGTGGGCGCGGCGGGGTGCGGCTCGACCCTCCCTCGACGCGACCCGACCGGGGAGCGCTTCCCTGAAGTGTCGGGCACGAGCCTCGCTGGCGACCCCGTCCCCCTGCCAGGAGGCAAGGCTCAGGTCCTGCTCGTGGGCTACCTGCAAGACGCGCAATTCGACCTGGATCGCTGGTTGCTCGGATTGCTCCAGGTGGGGCCCCCGCTGCCGATCCTGGAGGTTCCGACGATTCCCAGTCGGATCGCGAGCGTGTTCGCCGGCACGATCGACGAGGGCATGCGCGAAGGGATCCCCGCCCCCGAGTGGCGGGGCGTGGTGACCCTCTACGGGGAGCAAGCGGACCCCGTCGCCGAGCTGACCGGAACCGAGAACGGGAGCAACGGGCGGGTGCTCGTCCTCGACGCCGAGGGTCGGGTGGTCTGGTTCCACGACAGTGGATACTCGGCGGCCACGCTCCTCGACCTGGTGCGGGTGGCCGAGTCGCTCCGCGCGGAGAAATAGCGTGTACAGCTTTCGTTCAGGATCTCGGGGGCAGGAGTCCGCGTGCGCACCGTGGTGATCGGGGCCGGCCTGGCCGGCTTGACCTGCGCCGCGCGGCTTCGCGCGGCGGGCCACGACGTGCTGCTGCTCGACAAGGGGCGCGGCGCCGGCGGACGGGCCTCGACCCGGCGCGGTGAGGGGGTGCGCTTCGACCACGGCGCGACCTGCGTGGAGCCGCGCGCAGAGGCCTTCGCGAGCGTGGTCGACGGCTGGGTCGCCGCCGGAGTCGCGGCGCCCTGGTCGGGGCCGGTCGTCGACCTGCGCCCTGGCGCGTGCGCGCCCTTGCCTCGCCCCCCGAGCTTCGTCGGCGTGCCGGGCATGAGCGCGCTGCTCCGCCACGCGGGCCGCGGGCTCGAAATCCGGTATCGGGCGCGGGCCTCCGGGCTGCGCCACGAGGCGCAGGGCTGGGCGCTGGAGCTCGAGGACGGCGGGTGGCTGGGGGGCTTCGACCGCGCAGCGCTCGCGCTCCCTGCCGAGCAGGCGCGGGCGTTGCTGGAGACGACGGACGCAGACGACCTCGCGGGCGAGCTCGCACGCGTGCGCATGCAGCCCTGCTGGACGCTGCTCGTGCACTTCGCGCGCGCCCGGGAGCTCCCGTGGAGTCGCGCGCTCCCGAGCTCGGGCCCCCTGGCGGCGATCACCCGCGAACACACCAAGCCCGGCCGCTCCGCGGACCCTGCGTGGGTGGTGCAAGCCACCCACGCCTGGAGCGCGGCGCACCTGGAGGCCACGCCAGAGACCGCGCGTGCGCTCTTGCTCGAGGCCCTGGAGGCGCTGGCTGGCCCCCTGGCTCCGGTGCGCGCCGCGACGGTCCACCGCTGGCGCTACGCAGCGGCCGAGCCTCCGCTCGGGGTCTCGCACCTGCTGCGCGCCGACGGCAGCCTCGGGGTGTGCGGGGATTGGTGCCTCGGGGATCGGCTCGAAGACGCCTACCTCAGCGGGGACGCCCTCGGCAGGGCGTGGGGAAAGGGCTAGCCCCCCGGGCTCGCGGTCCAGATCAGGCCCTCCACCCGGTGCTCGGGCCGGCCCCCAGGGCGCACGATTCGGGCCGGGACGCCGTGCGCGCAGGGCCGCGCGGGGCCGCCCGCCGCCGCGGCCGCCGCGAGCGCGGCGACCGTTGCCTGGAGGTCGTCGTGGGCGCAGGCCCGCCGCTGCGGAAGACGATAGGTCGCGCCCAAGCTGGCCGCCCACGGAGCGACTCCCACGCTGGCGCAGCGACGCTTGCTAGGGAGCGGAGTGAGGCCGCTCGCGCGCCAGGTCGCGGTGGGGAAGGTCTCGAGCAGGTAGTAGCCGCCCGGCGGCAGAGGGGGGAGCTCCTCAGGCCGGGCGTTGGCCAGGACGACGCCCTCGCGGGCCAGGAGCCCGCTGAAGACCTCGACGCAGAGCTCGACCCAGCGCAGCTGGGTGTTGGGATAGCTCTGGCCCCATACGCCGACCTTGGCCTGCGCGCGAACGGCGAAGTCTGCGCGGCGCCCGACCCCCGGCGCTGTGGACGGTGTGGCTGGGTCCCGCCACCCCAGCGGCCCGTCGAGTCCGACGGCGCGCACGGCGTGCGCGCGCGCCAGGCGATCGACGTAGTCCGTGAGCGCTTCGGCGCTGGGCGCTCCCCTCGGCCGAGCCCAGCGGGTCCGCCAGCCGGTCCAACGCTCGCCGCTCCAGCGCACCAACGCCAGCCCGCAGTCGCGCCAGTCGCGCAGCGCGAGGTCGACGCCGAGGGCGGCGCCCGCGCTCACCCCGCGGCTCTGGCGCGGGCTTCCGCGAGCCGCACCGCACCGCGGAGCATGGCGCCGAACACCAGCCCGTGGGCAGGGCGCACCGCATGCCAGTAGAGCCTTCCGCGCAGGCCGTCGGGGCGGAACACGCAGCGCTGGGTGACCCGAGTCCCCTCGGAGTGAGGCTCGAACGAGTAGCTCAACTCGGCCTCCCCCAGGCCGGGCAAGGGCGCGCGATACGCCAGGGTGCGCGGGGGGTCCGACCCGGCAGGACGCCACACCGAGACGCCGCGAGACATGCCAGCCGCGCGGCTGCGCAGGTGCCACAGCGGCGCGAGCCAGGGTAGCTCAGCGCCGCCAGCGCAGCTGACGAGGGCTGCGTGAGCGGTCGCGGGCTCGACCCCGCGCGCGACGCGGGCGCGCCGTTCGAGGTAGGCGCGTTCTTCCAGCGCGCTGCCGTCCGACTCCGGCCTCACGCTTGCGCGGTCGGCCGCTGGACCTGAGGGGCCACCCGCAGGCTGGCGAGCCCGCCGTCGACGCCGAGGACCTGTCCGGTGACCCAGGCTTGCTCGGGCTCGAGCAACCAGGCGATCGCCGAGGCGACATGCGCGGGCTCACCCAGAAACCCCAACGGGTGCAGGGCGGCAGAGGCCGCAGCGGCGCGTTCGCTTTCCCACAGGCGCCGCGTCAGCGGGGTCTTGGTCAGTCCGGGCGCGACCGCGTTGATCCTCAGGCCCTTGGGCGCGTAGGTCGCGGCAGCGGAGCGCGCGAGCCCTTCCACGCCCGCCTTCGCCGCGGCGATCGCCTCGTGGTTTGCCAACCCCACGCTGGCTGCGGCGGAGCTCACGAGGACCAGCGAGCCAACGGGGGTCGGTCCCCCGAGGGTTCGGGCCGCGGCCCGCACACAGGCGAAGGCGGACCCCAGGTTGACGTCCAGCACCTCGCGGTAGTCGGCCTCGCGGGTGAGGTGCGCGGGCTTGAGCAGGAGCGATCCGGCCAGGTTCGCCACACCGTCGAGCCTGCCGAAGCGCTGCGTGGCGTCCTGCACCGCGGCGTCGACCGCCTCCCAGTCTCGCGCGTCGACCTCTACGGTCGGCGCCCCCAGGCGGGCTCCCAGGTCGCGGAGCTTGGCAGGGTCACGCCCGCCGAGGAGCAGGCTCCAGCCTCGCTCGAGCAGCAGCTCGGCGAGGGCCTGCCCCACGCCGCCGGTGGCTCCCAGGATCAACGCGCTGGGCTGGGTCGTCGTGTTCATGCTCACACCCTAGCCAGCGTCCACCCTTTGTCTACATTCATGTCGCGCATGTCTATTATTTCTTACTTGGCAATATCCCCATGTGGTGATATTCCTAGGGCATGTCGAAGGGATCCAAGAAATCAACGCTCTCCCTCGCCGCGCTCGGAGCGGTCGCGCGGCGCTTTCGCGCGCTCGCCGACCCGACCCGGTTGGCCTTGATCCAGGAGCTGATGCAGGGCGAACGCACGGTCGGCGCGCTGCACGCTGCGGTGGGCACGAGCCAGGCCAACGCGAGCAAGCAGCTCGCGGCGCTGGCGGCCGAGGGCGTGCTCGCCAGGCGCCGAGAAGGGGTCTACGCCTACTACCGGATCGCGGATCCAAGCATTCACGCGCTGTGCGAGCTGGTCTGTGACTCGCTCGCCCGGCGCCACCAGGACGCGTGGGCCCAGGTGGCCCAGGAGGTCGGAGCATGAACTGGGAGGCGTTCACCCCCTGGTCGGCGCTGCTGGGCGGGGTGTTGATCGGAGGCGCGACGGGCCTCGCCCTGCTCCTCAACGGCAAGATCGCCGGGATCAGCGGTGTCCTGGGCCGGATCTTCCGCCCCGCGCCCGGCGACGCGGCCTGGCGCGTGTGGTTCGTGCTCGGTCTCTTCGCGAGCGGCCTCGTGGCCTTCGCGCTCTACCCCGGCCTCGGGGAGGTCCGCTATGGACTGGGGCTGGGAGGGGTCGCGCTCGCTGGCTTCCTGGTCGGCGTGGGCACGCGGCTCAGCGGCGGCTGCACCAGCGGGCACGGGGTCTGTGGGATCTCCCGCGGCTCGACCGGGGGCGTGGTCGCCACCTGCACCTTCATGGCGGTGGCGATGCTCACCGTCTACCTGCAGCGCCACGTCTTGGGGGCGAGCTCATGAAGTCCGCGCTGCTGTTCGTGCCAGGGGCTCTGTTCGGGATCGGGCTCTTGCTCTCCGGCATGTCGAACCCGGCCAAGGTGATCGGGTTCCTCGACGTCGCCGGGGGAGCCTGGGACCCGAGCCTGATGTTCGTGATGGTCGGAGCGATCGGGACCTTCGCGGTGATCAACCTCCTGGTGCACCGGCGCGCTGCGCCGCTCTTCGGTGGGTGCTTGCCGGGCGCGCGGGCGCGAGGCGCGATCGGCGCGCGGCTGCTGATCGGTTCCGCGGTGTTCGGGGTCGGCTGGGGACTGCTCGGGATCTGCCCGGGGCCGGCGCTCACGGACCTGGCGACCTTCGACCGCGAGATCCTGGTCTTCGTGGGCGCAATGATCGCGGGCATGATCGTCTCGCAGCGGGTCCTCGGCGCCGACGTGGTCCCCACGGTCGTCGCTCCCGCGTCGCCGCCGCCCCAGGTCGCGCAGAGCCAGTGACGTTCGCCGCGCCTGGAGCGGCCGGCGCGCCTCGGACCCCGAGCGCCTCCACGGCGCGGGTCGCCGCGAAGGCGAGGCTCAGCTGGGCGACGAGGACGTCCCTGCAGTGCACGCGCGCTCGCGCGTAGAACGCCGGGCCGGCTTCGCCCTCGAGCTCCACCCTGGCCAGAGGGAGGGCAAGCCCTCAGGCGTCGATCTTGTAGCGCGCGATCAGGTGGTAGAGGCTCGAGCGCGGAATGCCCAACTTGCGGGCGGCCTTGCTCTTGACCCCGTTGGTCTCGGCCAGGGCCTTGCGCACCATTTGCTCCTCGAGCTCGCCGAGGGTCTTGCCGGTGAAACCCTCGCTGGTCGCGGCGACCCCGCGCCCGTCTCGGATCGCTTCGCTCAAGTGCTCGGGTCGGAAGCGGTGCGGACCGAGGGAGCGCAGCCGGCGCAGCTCGCGCTCGAGCTCGAGCGCGTTGCCGGGCCAGCTGTAGGCGCGCATGCGCTCGAGAGCCTCCTCGCTCAGCGAGAGCTCGGGGGCGTTGAGTCGCTGGAAGCCGAGGGTGCACAGGGCCTCGAGGTCTTCGCTGCGTTGGCGCAGCGGCGGCACGATCACGCGCTGCACGTCGAGGCGGTAGTAGAGCTCGGCGAGGAACTTGCCGTCGCGAATTCGCGACTCGAGGTCGACGTGCGTCGTGGCGACGATCCGCGCGCGCACCGAGTGGGTCGAGCCGTCGCCGACGCTGTACGTCCCCTCCGCGATCGCGCTCGCGAGGACGCGCTGCAGGGCAGGGTCGAGGGTCTCGACGTCCTGAATGCACACCGTGCCCTCCTGACCCAGCCAGCCGAGCTCGGCGTCGTTGCCGAGCAGGCGCGGGAGGGTGGCCACGGTCACCTCGCGAAAGGGGCGCTCGACGCTGTGGGCGAGGGCGTGCAGCTCGCGGGCGGCGAGGGTCAGCTCGGTGCCCGGCTCACCGCAGATCAAGGTCGGCTCCGCGGAGCAGGCCGCGCGCCCGAGCTCCTCCCGCAGGACCTGCAACGGCGGGGCGTCGCCGATCAGCAAGCGCTGCCCCGAGCGCGCGACCGGCGGAGGCGCGTCGGTCAGCTCGAGGCAGAGCGCCGACTGGGTCGCGAAGGCCTGCAAGATCGGCAGGTCGCGCTGGCGGAAGTGGGCTTCGATCCCGCGGTGGTCGAGGTAGAGCGCGCCCCGCAGGGAGCCGCGCAGGTAGAGCGGAACGCACACCACCGAGAGCACACCGCGCCGGATCAGGGTCGAGGCGTGGATCAGGTTGGCGTCTTCGTCCTGGGTGGTGAGCACCGCGCGCCCGTCGGCGACGCAGCGCTCGACCACGGTCCGCGAGACCGCGCCCTCGGCGCCCGCCAGGTCGCGGGCCGAGAACCCCGAGGCAGCCAGGGCGTGGACTTTGAGCTTGCCCGCGCTGTCGGGTCCCTCGACGCTCACGAGCACGGCGCGCTCGGCTTCGGTCATCTCTCGCGCCGCGCGCAGGATCGCCTTGGGCAAGGTGGTCGCGTCCCGCTCGCTGCCGAGGCGTTGCGAGAGGTCGCGCAGCCGTCGCAGCCACACCAGTTCACGGGCCTGATACCGGTCTTGATTCATGGCCCCAGAATACTCTCCTTCACGGACCGTGGTCGCTGCAGTCACGTCGCTCCTCGCTTCCTTCCGCCCGTCCTGGACGCATGCCCCGCGCCAGCCGGCCACCGACGCAAGTCCTTTGATCCCATTCGAGTGCCGTCGCGGGGTGGCAAGGCGCCCAGCCTGGACAGGGGTGGGGTGCGGTTGTGAACCGTCTCAGGGGAGCGTGCCGGGGGGGGCGTCCTGGTGCGACGCCCAAACGCAGCGAGCCCCAGAGGACCAACCTCCAGGGCTCACTGCACTCCGAACTCGCCGACGCTGGCCCGCAAATCTCACCACGAAGTGGTGAGTTGTCGGGTAGCCGCCTGCGAAG
>JAGQRJ010000441.1 GCA_020425635.1 Planctomycetota bacterium
AGCAGGATCTGGTGGTCGAGGGCGGCCTGGGCCGCCGCGAGGCTGCCGAGCTTCGCGCGCAGGCGCGGATACTCCGCCCGCCGCGCCAGCACCTCCTCCGACGGCGCCGGCCGGTCGGAGTCCGTCCGCACGCGCGCCTCCGAGGGCTCCTTCGCCCCCGCGGTCTCGATCTTCGACTGCTCGTCCACTGCGCTCGACACGAACGAAACACTAACACGCGGAACCGACAACCCCCGCCAAACGCTCCGGCCTCGAGTCCTAAGGCATGCGCCGACAAAGGCTTGAAGGAGACACCACGAGGCCACCTCCCGCGCCGCAGCCCGCGCGCAAGCGCGCAACGCGGGCTCGCCGCGGACGAGGCTCGGGTGTGAATTCCGGATTCCGACCCTGCATGGCGCGCCGCGCGACCGGAGTCGCAACTTTTCGGATCCTGCATGGCGCGCGGCGGGAGTCGATAGCCAACTTTTCGGACCCTGCATGGCACGCGGTGGGAGTCGATAGCCAACTTTTCGGACCCTGCATGGCACGCGGCGGCGGGTCGACCCCAAAATTTTCGGCTCTCCCAAGGCACGCCCAGGGGGTCAGCTCGCTCCCGGCCGGATCCC
This sequence comes from Planctomycetota bacterium, assembly GCA_020425635.1. GTDB lineage: Bacteria > Planctomycetota > J058 > J058 > J058 > JAGQRJ01. Next base: position 606 of record JAGQRJ010000441.1, read on the forward strand.
ACCGCCCTCGCGGCGACGATCGTGCCCCGCGGAGGACGCTACCCGAGCCGTCTGCGGCGCTAACCGGCCCGACGTGGCGGGACCCTCGTAGCTCAACCGGCAGTCAGAGAGCCCGCCTGGAGCCTCGCGACCTCGGGCATTTGCGGACCCAGGTCGCACCGTGTCGCCAGCCGGGTCCAAGAAGCGCAGGCGAGCCTGGAAGTTGCCCCTCCAGGCGACTCCCCGGCGCCGAGCTGCCGGTCGTAGAAGAGCCCTGAGTCCTCCTCGTGTCCGACACGCTCGCAGGCTGCGGCGTGCCGAACCGGCGGGCGTCGGAGAACGCAGGGCGACGCGGGTGTCTCGGGGTCCGGGCCGAGGCGAGCTCGGCCCCTACGGGGCGTTGCGAACCCACGGGCCTCCCTGGCCCTCGCGGCGATCTCGCCGAGCTGGTTGGCGAGGCCCCCGCTGGGACCAGGGACTTCGCCAGGCGCGCGACGACACCCTCGAGCGTGTCGTCGCGCGGGTGTCTCGGTGTCCGGGCCGGGGCGAGCTCGGCCCCTACGGGGCGTTGCGAACGCACGGGCCTCCCTGGCCCTCGCGGCGACCTCGCCGAGCTAGTTGGCGAGGCCGCCGCTGAGGCCGCCGCTGGGAGCGGCCGGGACCAGGGACTTCGCCAAGCGCGCCACGACGCCCTCGAGGGCGCTGACCTCGCGCATGGCCGCGCCGCCGCTGGGGTCGTAGAGCGAGCGGGTCTCCGTCCACGCCGAGCCGTCGGCCTTCCGGCCCTCGAGCTCGAAGCGCGTGTACCAATGGTTGCTGTTGTCCCCGCCGCCGGGGAAGGACTGGATCGTGTCGAGGGCGCCTCGCAGCTCGGCGAGCTGCGCGTCGCTGACCGCGACGTCGGTCAGCGCGACGTGCTTCTCGCCGCTGACGTTGGCGCGGTAGCTGCCGTCGGCCTGGCGGGTGAGCTCCAGCCGCAGCTGGGCGTGGTCGCCGCCCCACTCGATCCCGCGCTCGTAGACGAAGCGCTCGAGCTGCGGCGCCGCGCTCGGGCCCTGGATCAGCGCGAGCACCACCCGCTCGAGCTTCGCCGCCCGCGCGTCGAGCCCCGCGTCGTTGGTGTCGAAGAAGAAGCGCTTCAGGCTCCAGCCGTTGTCGCCGCTGGCCTCGAGCCGGGTGTACCAGTGATTCCCCGTGGCCCCGAAGCCCTCGTCGGGGAAGCTCTGCATGTCCTTCAGCCGCGCGCGCAGCGCGAGGAGCTTCTCGGCCGGGATCACCACCCCCGTGCGCGCGGTCTGCTCCTCCCCGCTCACGTCCGCGAGGTAGGAGCCGTCGGCCTGGCGCACGAGCACGAGCTTCGTTTGGGCGTGGTAGGCCCCCCACTCGATCCCGCGCTCGTAGACCAGCCGCTCGGGGGTCGGGAGGGAGACGGGCTGGGCCACGGCGCCCGAGGCGAAGAGGGCGAGCCCCAGGAGGGCGGAGGAAGTCAGGCTACGCATGCGGATCTCCAGCTCGTGTTCGACGCAACGCGAAGGCATGGAGCACGACTCATGCCGCCTGGTCTCACTGGGGGAGAAGGACTTACGACCGCGAACGCTCCGCGATATCCGCCAAGGAGGTCGCTCCCGAGACGATCTCTCGGTTCCGGGAAGGCGATCCCGGTCTGCCCGCGAGGCCCTAGCCCGCAAAGCTCACCACGACGTGGTGAGTTTGCGGGGTAGCCGCCTGCGAAGCAGGCGGGCTGCGCCAGAGCGAGTCGGCGGCTCTGCCGCCGCG
>JAGQRJ010000064.1 GCA_020425635.1 Planctomycetota bacterium
CAACGCCGCTCGCGACGCGGCGGGGTTGGTCGAGGCCGACCCCGCGCTGCGCCGCTGGCTGCTCGGCGACCTCGGGGCCCTGCTCCTGCGCCGCTTCGAGCTCCCCGATCCCGCGCTCGACCCGGACGCCGCCGAGCGCGCGCTCTCCACGACCCTCCAGCGCACCAGCGTGCTCGGCGTCAACGACGAGGGGCGCCGCCAGGCGCGCTCGGCGTTGGCGGCGCTGCTCGCCCTCGGGGAGGGCACGCCGGAGCGCGAATGGGGCCTGCGGGTGGTCGAGCGCGCGGTGCAAGACGGCTACCGCGGCCCCGGACTGCTGGACGTCCTCGATCCTTGGCTTCAGGCCTTGCCCGACGAGGAGCGCGTCGCCTGGCTGCGGGCCTACGGCGCGCGCGGGCCCCGCCAGGCGGTGCCCGCCGCCCTGCGCCTGCTGGGGAGCGACCCCCTCGCCGCGGCGCGCTTGCTCCCCGCGCCGCAGTCGGTCTACGGGCGGCGCACCGACCGCCAGGAGCGCGAACGCGCGCTCGCGGTCGTGCTCGCCGCGGGCGTCGACCCCGCGACCTGGCGCGGTCCGGCCCGCGAGCTGCTGTTCGCCGCCGACGGCGAGGTGCGGGTGTTGGCGCGGGCCGCCTTGGGTGACCCGCGCTGGGAGGAGTCGGCATGAGCCGAGACGTGGTGAGCGAGATCCTGCGCCTGGGCGCCGCCGACGACCTGGCCTGCGTCGACGCCCTGGCCGCGTTCGACGACCCCGAGCTCGTGGGCGAGGTCATGGTCGAGCTCTACCGCTGCGGGACCTCCGCGGCGAGGGCTGCGCTGGCCGCTGCGTTCGACGCGGCGCCCTTTGGGCGGGGCTACTGGCAGGGCTTCAAGCGGATCTTCAAGCTCGCCGAGGCGAGCCAAGACGCCGAGACCTTGCTCCCCTTGATCGTGCTCCTGGACGCGGGCGGCCGCTACGCCCCTGGCGGCGCCAGCTTCCGCACCCGACAGTACATGCAGCGCCGCTGCTATCGGCTGCTCAAGCGCCTGGCCCACACTCAGCCCGCCACCTTCCGGGCCTGGGTCGCCGACCTGGTCCCGCGCTACCCGGAGGGGTCGCGCTCGGTGTTGCTCCCGCGCTTGCTGCGGGTCGAGCGCGGGACGCCCTTGGGGGTCCGCCCAGGGCGCTTCGCGGTGCGCCTGGAGAACCCGTTCCGCGAGGGCGGCCCGGCGGAGTTCCCCGACGACTTGCTCGAGCTCGACTCGATCGCCCTCACCCGCCCCTTGCCCGAGCCCGACCCCCCCCGGGAGCTCCCCGCGCCGCCGCCGGCGTGGCGGGGGCCGATCTTCCCCGAGGTGTGGACGGCCGACCCGCGGTGGCTCGTGGGGCTGCTGCTCAGCGCGCAGCACGGCGACACGGCCCGCGCCTTGGCGACCCTGCTGGCGCGGATCTCGGAGCGCCTGCACGAGGTGCCCCTCGACGCCTTCTACGCCTTGCTCGAGCACCCGCAGCCCGACGCCTGGCGCCTGGGTCTGGCTCAGCTCGCCGCTCGCGCGCGCCACGCGACCCTGCGCTACGACGCCTTCGTCGGCCTGTTCTCGCGGGCCGCGGCCCTCGAGGCGCAGGGCGACCCCGACTGGGACGTGCTCGCGGACCTGCTGTGGGCCCTCGACGCCCCCGCGGCCGAGTCGGCGCGCGAGCAGGTCGCCGAGGCGCTGCGCGGCGTCGTGTGCAGGCACCCGAACGCGCTGGGGGTTGGGCCCCTGGTCGACGTCTTCGCGCGCCACCTGCCGCACCGCCTCGGACCGCCGCTCTTCGACTGGCCGCAGGCCCTGGCCCTGCTCGGGGCCGAGCGCCCGGACGTGCGCGAGCTCGGGCGGACCGTGGCCTTGGCCCTGGGCGCGAGCGAAGCCCCGAGCCTCGAGCAGCGCGCAGCGCTCTTGACCTCGCCCCTCGCGCGCGACGACGCCGACGCGGTGGTCGACTTGCTCAGCGCCGGGGCCATGGCCGGGGCGGCGCCGCCCGAGGGCTGGCCCCTCGAGGCGCTGGGCGCGCTGGCCGACGAGCTCCCCGCGGCGGGCTTCGCCTGCCTCGAGCGCGCGCTGTGGCGCTTCGAAGACGCCGCGGGGCTCTCGCCCGAGGTCGGCGCCGCCCTCGCGGGGCGCGCGGAGCGGCGGACCCGTGGCCTGGGCTTGGCCTTGCTCGACGGCGCCGCGGGCCGGGGCGCGCTCGACCCGGAGCGGCTCGCCGAGCTCGCGGGCAACGGGCGAGAAGACGTGGTGGTGTGGGCTCGGGAGCGGATCGAGGCGCTGGCCGCAGAGGGCACCCTCCCCAACCCGGTGCTGTATCGCCTGCTCGACGCCGCGACCCGCGACGTGCGCGGCTTCGGGCGCGAGCTCGTGCGCGAGCACCTCGAGCGCTTCGAGATCGCGGAGCTGATCGTGTTCTGCGCCGAGTCGCCCGACGCGCCGACCGCCGCGTTGGGGATCGAGCTCTACCGCGAGCGGGCCGAGGAGCACGGCTTCGACCTCGTCTACCTGCTGCCGCTGTTCCGGATCCTGCTCTACCGGGTGGCCTCGGCCCGCCGCGAGAAGGAGCGGATCTACGCGAGCCTCACCGAGTGGGCGCTGGAGAGCGCGCAGCACGGGGAGTTCGCGGCCTCGGTGGTCGCCGCCTTCGGGCGCAGTCGGGTCGAGCTCGACTTCGCCCGGGCGCTGCAGCTCCTGGTGAAGATCAAGCGCCGCTTCCCCGAGGCCGAGGTCGGCGTCGAGGTCTCCGAGGTCTTCGGCCACGTCGTGGAGGCGAGCTGATGGAGCTCTCGCTCTCCTACGGGCAGTCCAGCGGCGTCGACGTGCACGGGACCGGTGCCCGCGTGCGGCTGAGCGGAGCCAAGCAGCGCCCGCTCCTGCGCTACCACGGCGCGATCGAGGAGCCCCTCGCCTTCCGCGAATCCATGGGGGCCCTGCACGACGTGGTCGTGTCGGACTTCCGCTGGCGTCCGCCGCTGCAGCGCGAGCAGTTCAGCCGCTACCTGGCCTACAAGCTCGACCAACAGCAGCAGGCGGCCGAGCTCGCCGCCGCGGAGCGGCGCTTCCTCGAGTTCGAGTGGCAGGAGCGAGAGCGGGGCTGGCTGGTCTACGACCCGGTGTGCAGCGTGCACCCCGACGAGCTCTCCTTCGAGGCCTTCAACCGCGACGGCTCGGTCTACGCCCGCCTGGGGATCGCGCGGACCGCGGCCGAAGAGCGCGGGCGGGTGGTGTGCGGGACGACGAACGTCGACTTCTCCGCGGGCCTCTACCGCGCCGTGCAGCGCCTGCGCACGATCTGGACCACCGAGCTCGAGCTGGGCACGGGGCTGACCCAGGACGCGGTCGAGCTGCGCGCCGGAGCGCAGGCGCACACCGAGAAGAAGATCGAGCTGCCCGACGGCTGGGTGCGCGGCTTCGTGCAGCTCGGGGCGGCGAGCTTGCTCGAGGCGGTGCAGATCAACCTGCTGCCGGTGCACGTCTACGACCTGCTGCACTTCTTGCGGCTGCACAAGGCGCGCACCAGCCCGCGCGCCCTGCGCTTCGAGCTGACCCCCGGGCAGGCCCCGGAGCTCGTGCTCGAGCCCTGGGAGCAGCGCTTCCCCTGCGTGGGGGGCGAGCACGGCGCCGACCGCCGGCGGGTGATCCGGGTGTGGGGGCGCCGGCGCCTGCTCCTGCTCGAGCGCATGCTGCCCCTCGCGGAATACGTGAGCTTCCACCTGCTCGGGCGTGGCATGCCCTACTTCGTGCGCGCGCACGCGGGCGCCTACCGCTTCGACCTCGGGCTCAGTGGCTGGACCAAGAGCGACTGGACGCGCACCGCGCGCTTCGACGCGCTGATCGCCCGCCAGGGCGCCCGGCTCGCCCCTTCGCCGCGGGTGCTCGGCTGGCTCAAGCACGCCCTCGTCGGCTCGCCCGAGCAGATCGCCGCGGGGGCAGGGGTGGAGCTCCCGGAGGTCCACGCCGCGCTGACGCGCGCCGCGGGGCAGGGGCAGGTGGTGTTCGACGCGGGGGGCGGGGTCTACCGCTTCCGCCCGCTGTTCAACGACCCGCTCCCCGCGTCGGCGACGATCGGCGCCGACCCCAACGCGCAGGCCGCCCAGGACCTGCTCGTCGAGGGCGGGGTCGAGCTGACCGGGATCCAGCGCGAGCCGGGGGGCGGGACGCGCCTGCGCGGGCGGGTGCGCGACGCCGACAAGGCGCGCGACCCCGAGGTCGTGCTCGGCGACGACGGCCGGGTGCAGGCCGCCGAGTGCGGCTGCTGGTTCGCCAAGCAGCACGGGCTCAAGCAGGGGCTTTGCCCCCACGCCCTCTCGCTGCTCCTGGCGTGGGACGACGCCTGATTCCGGGGCACGCCGCGGCCCCGGCGAGAGGTAGACTCGTCGCTGGACGAGGCTCACGCCGGGCGCGTCCTCGAACGGCTCTTGAACGCGAGGCCCCCTCGCAACGAACGACGGTGAGGTCCCTTGTCCTCCTTCGCTGAGTTTTCGCTCCTTCCGTCGCTGCTGGCGACCCTCGCCGAGCAGGGGCTGACCACGCCGACGGAGGTCCAGGCCGCGACGATCCCGGCGCAGCTCGAGGGGCGCTCGGTGGTGGGCGTGTCCGAGACGGGCAGCGGCAAGACCCTCGCCTACGTGCTCCCCGTGCTGCACGAGCTCAAGACCTTGGAGGTCGAGGGGTCGCCGGTCTCGACGGCCAGCCGCCCGCGGGCGCTCGTGCTCGTGCCTGGGCGCGAGCTGGGCGAGCAGGTGTGCAAGGTGTTCAAGGGTCTGACCCATGACACGCGCTTGCGGGTGCGCTCGGTGGTGGGCGGCACCAAGAAGCAGATCGCGCGCCAGACCGTGAGCGGCATGTTCGAGGTCCTGGTCGCGACCCCCGGGCGTTTGGTCCAGTTCCTCGACGGCGGGGGGCTGCAGCTCGACGACGTGCGCGTGCTCGTGCTCGACGAGGTCGATCAGCTGCTCGACGTGGGCTTCTTGCCCGCCGTCCGGCGCGTGCTCAAGGAGTGTCCGCTCGAGGTGCGGCGCGCCGTGTTCGCGGCGACCCTGCCCGAGTCGCTGGAGGAGGTGGTCGGCGGGCTGTTCGCCTCGGCGCCGCTGTGGGTGCGCACCTCGGGCAGCCGGCATGCCGCGCCGACCCTGAAGACCGACAACCGCACGGTGACCGACGATCAGCGCCTCGAGGCGCTGCGCAAGGTCCTTGCCGAGGACCCCAAGGCCGGGACGCTGGTGTTCGCCAACACCCGGGGGCAGTGCGAGGGCCTGGCCAAGTTTTTCGAGCACGAGGGCCTGAAGCACGCGACCTACATGGGGAACATGGACAGCCTCGAGCGGCGCAACAACCTGGCCGCCTTCCGCAAGGGCGAGATCAAGCTGCTCGTGGCCACGGACCTCGGCGGGCGCGGGCTGGATCTCGAGAACGTGGAGCGCGTGATCAACGTGCACCTGCCGAGGGATCTCGACAACTACCGGCACCGCGTGGGGCGCACCGCCCGAGCTGGGCGCCCGGGGCGGGTCGTGAACCTGGTGACCGAGCGCGACCTGCCCCTGCTCGCCGAGGTGAAGGCCCTGGAGGCGCGGCGGCGCTAGCCCGCACCTCTCACCCCTTCGTGGTGAGCTTTGCGGGCTAGGCTCTGTCCGCAAACTCAGCCAACGCCCTCGCTTGCCCTCGTCGCCGCCGACTGCGTTGGTCGCCGGCCACGTAAACCCATTACGCTCGGACCGGCTCCCGCCTTGTCGGACGAC
>JAGQRJ010000442.1 GCA_020425635.1 Planctomycetota bacterium
AGGCGCTCGCGCCCGCGTCGGCCAGGGGCCGCGCTCCGAGCTCGAGCGCCAGGGGAGCGAGCGCGAGGCAGGCGCAGGCGAGGACGCCCCCGACGCCCCGCCCGCCGCCGACGAAGGCCCAGGGCGCGACGCCCCCGCAGAGCCCCGCTGCCACCCACGCATACGGGGCTGCGCTGCCCAGGGCCGCGGGGATCCGCGCGAGGAGCACGGCCAGCGGATAGCCGGGGAAGTGCGGCTCGAAGGCCAGCAGGTCGTACTGGTCGAGCGCGCGGAGGAACGAGACCTCGTCGAAGGTCCCCGGGGAGGTCTCCGCGCAGAGCACGCGCCAGGCGACCCCGACCAGCACGAGCGCGGCCGCGACCCAGGCCGCGACGCCGGGGACTCGCCGGCTCGGCACGCGCCCCTCAGCGCCCCCGCGGCGGTCGCTCGGCCCCAGGGCGGACGAAGCTGGGGAACACCGCGTTGAGGTGCCCCACGATCCGCCGCACGGCGTCGCGAAACGCCGGCAGGTCGGGGTCGCGCTTTCCCGCCCCGAACAAGCCCGGGGAGCCGAGGGAGCGTCGCGCCGCGGCGAACTGCTCGACGAGGTCGGCGTGCCGCGAGGGCGCCTTGGGGTCGCGCTCGCGCCGCCGGAGGTCGTCCTTGCGCACGTTGCCCGCGAGCGCGGTCTCGTAGTAGGCGATCGCCGACTCGAGCCGGGCGCGGCAGGTGTGGTAGTCGGCGAGGCCGTCCTCGAGGTTCCAGTGGAGCTTCTGCAGCATGCCCAGGTAGAGCAAGTTCGCCCACGCCTCGAGGGTCTGCGCGGGCGTCGCGCCGTCGGCGTGGGCCGCGGCGAGCCGCGGCCCGAGGTCGACCCCGAGGTCCTGGGCCTGCTTCAGCTCGTCCACCTGCCAGCGGACGCTCTCGAGGGCCTTCCGCGCCCCCGGGAGGTCCTGACCCTGCACCGCCGACACCGCGCTGGCGAAGGCCTTCAGCACGGGGTCGTCCTCTCGCCCGTAGCCGTAGCCCCAGGCCGCCGCAGGGCAGCTCCAGAGCAGCACGAGGAAGGTCAGCGGGCGCCAGGCGAACATGCCCTCATGCTAGCCCGAGCAGGGCGCTCGCTCAGCCCGGGGAGCCGAATGTAAGACCGACAATCGCTTTGGCAGACCTTACGCGCCCCCGGGCCGTCCGACACCGCGAGCAAGCAGTTAGCCATGGCCCGCAGCTTGCGAGCCGCTTGGGGTAAAGCTCTGGAGCGTGGCATGAGGCTCTCTTTGATCGCGGCGACCCTGATCGCGGGCGCAACCTTGTCGGGGTGCAAGGCCGTGGACTTCACCGAGAAGCGACGCCTCGCCGACCCGATCATGGAGCTCGGCGACGGCCCCAGCGAGACGCACTTCCAGCAGAAGTGCTTCTACAGCCGCGAAGGCAGCGCCGGCGGGATCGGATCCAGCGCGGGCGGAGGCTGCGGGTGCTACTAGGGCTCCGCGTCCGCCGGGGCGCCGCGCGCGCGGGCCTGCTGCTGGTGTGCTGCTGGGGAGGAGCCTCCCTCGCGAGCGCTCAGGAGGACGCGCCCGCAGACCCCGCGCCTACGAGCGCAGAACCTGGAGCGTTCGCGGAGGTCGCCGGCACGGGCTCGGTCGAGGCCCGGATCGGCTACTACCAAAACGACGACGCCAACGGCGACGGCAACCCCTTCCTCGACGAGGACCTGACCGTGATCGAGCCCGTGATCGTGGTCGACTACAACGTCACCAACCGGCTGGCGGTGGGGGGGCAGTTCTCCTACGACAGCGTCTCCAGCGCGTCGATCAAGCGCCTGAGCAACTACCCCGAGCAGAGCGGCGCGTCGGGCGACTTCTACTTCGGCGGCGACCTCAACGCGCGCTACAAGCTCACCCCAGCGGTGAAGCTCGGCGCCCACGCGGGCCTGAGCACCGAATACGACTACAGCAGCTTCGGCTTCGGCGGCGACGCGAGCTTCGACCTCAACGAGCAGAACACCACGCTCAAGCTCGGGTTCAACGGCTACTTCGACACCGTGAAGACGATCCGCTTCAACGGGACGCGCGAGGGCGACGAGCGCCGCGTCTCGCTGACCGCGAACCTGGACCTCTACCAGATCCTGACCCCGACGCTGCACATGAGCGCAGGCTTGAGCCTGACCCACCAGAGCGGGTTCCTCGAGACCGCGTTCAACGGGGTCGTGCTCGAGGACCCCAACAACCCGCTGGTCGGCGACCTCGACCCCGGCGCGTTCGTGAACCTCACCAACCTCCCGCCGGGGGTCGCCGTCGTCGCCGAGGCGCTGCCCGACACCCGAATCCGGGCCGCGGTGTTCGGCGAGCTGCGCAAGTATCTCGACAGCGGGACGTCGCTCAGCTTCAGGGCCCGCCTCTACCAGGACTCCTGGGGGATCTTCAGCGTGGCGCCCGAGCTGCGGGTCTATCAGTGGATCGTCGACGACGTGTTCCGGGTCCGCTTCCGCTATCGGTTCTACGCGCAGACCGCGGCCAAGGACTACTCCCGACACTTCTTCGTGCCCAGCGCGGCGCGCCCGAGCGACCCGCTGAAGCCCGGGACCCGGCGCACTCAAGACAGTGACCTGAGTGAGTTCAGCTCGCACACGATAGGCTTGAAGCTGACCCTCCACGCCACCGACTCGGTGGAGCTCGACCTCGGCGGAGACTACGTGCTCCGCGAGGACGGGATCGATCAACTCCTCGTCTCCGTCGGCGTCCGCGTCGGCTTCTAAGGAGCGTCTCATGCACGGTGTTCGTTCGACCCTCGCGGCCTCGCTGCTCGCGCTGCTCGCTGGGTGCCAGAGCCAGCCCCCCCAGCCCGCCGCCCCCGCCCACGACGGCCCGCTCGAGCTCGGGACCCTCGAGGGCATGAACGGTCAGAGCTACGACGTCGACGCGGAGCTCGACCGCGGGGAGACCGTGGCCCTCGTGTTCTGGCAAACCTGGTGCGAGAGCTGCGAGAAGGAGGCGCCCTCGATCGCCAAGGCCGCCGCCGACAACGCGGGCAAGATTCGCTTCATTGGGATCGTGCCCGGCAAGGACGGCACGGTCGTGGACTCCGAGGTCCGCGCGACCGCGGACACCTGGGGCTACGCGGCGTTCCCCCACGTCCGCGACCGCGACATGAGCCTCACGCGCAAGCTCGGGGTGAGCGGCACGCCCACGATCCTCGTGCTCGCCAAGGGCGGCCAGGTCGTGTTCAACGGCCACCGCCCGCCCGCCGACTGGGCCCCTTTCCAAGGGGCGGCCTTCGACGCGAGCACCGCGGGCGGCTGCGAAGGCGGGGTCTGCCCGCTGCCCGCCGCCAGCGAATGAACCCGGCCCGCTCGATCGCGCTCGCGGCCCTCGCCGCGCTGCCCGCCCTCGCCCAGGGCGAGGGTGGCGCGCCTCCCGTCGAGCCCGCGCTCGAGCTCGTGGAGCGCAGGCTCGGCGTCATGGGCACGGACCTCCAGCTGACCGTGCTCGGCGAGGACCGCGCCGCGCTCGAGGCGACCCTCGACGCCGCCGAGGCGGAGCTGCGCCGGGTCGAGGATCGCTTCACCAGCTGGCGTGACTCGGAGCTGACCCGGCTCAACGCCGCCGCGGGCCAGGGACCGTTCGAGGTGTCGTCCGAGCAGGCCCGGCTCGTCGCCCGCGCGCTGCGGGTGAGCGAGCTGACGGGCGGCGCCTTCGACATCACCTTCGCCAGCGTGGGCAAGCTCTGGGACTTCAAGGCCGATCCGCCCAGGATCCCGAGCGCGGAGGCGATCCAGGCGGCGCTGGTCCACGTGGGCTACGCCAAGGTCAAGGTCGACCTCGAGCGCTCGACGATCGAGCTCCCGGCGGGGACGCGGATCGGGCTCGGCGGCATGGCCAAGGGTTACGGCGTCGACTGCGCCATGCAGGTCTACCTCCAGCGCGGGATCAAGCACGGCATGGTCAACGCCGGCGGCGACCTCAAGGCGCTGGGGCTCAAGCACGGAAAGCCCTGGGAGATCGCGATCAAGCACCCCCGCGACAGGGAGCGCGTGCTCGCGGTGATCCCCGTCTCGAACACCTGCGTCGTCACCTCCGGCGACTACGAGCGCTTCGTCGAGGTCGACGGCAAGCGCTACCACCACATCCTCGACCCGCGCACGGGCTACCCCTCCACGGGCTGCATGAGCGCCACCGTGATCGCGCCAGACGCCACCCTCGCGGACGCCCTCGCCACCGCGCTCTGCGTCCTCGGCCCCGAGGCCGGGCTGAAGCTGGTCAACGGCCTCCGGCGCGTCGAGGCGCTGGTCGTGGGCCTCGACGGGACCGTGCACCGCTCGGCGGGGCTGCCTGCCCGCTGAGGCGGCGCGCGCCGTCGCTCAGCCGTCGCTCCCGTATTGCTCCAGGCGGCGGTAGAGCGTCTTGCGGTCCAGGCCGAGGATCCGCGCGGCGCGGGCCTTGTTCCACTCGACCGCCTCCAGGACCCGCAGCACGTGTTGACGCTCGAGCTCGGCGAGGGTCGGGAGGGCCTCGGGGTCTTGCGGAGGCGGCGCCCCGGGGGTGTTCGGCGGGGTGTAGTTGCGCAGCTTGGGCGGCAGGTCGTCGACGATCAGGTGGTCGTGCTGGGTCAGCGCCACGGCCCGCTCGATCGAGTTGCTCAGCTCGCGCACGTTGCCCGGCCACTGGTATTCGAGGAGGCGTCGCGCGGCCTCACTCGAGATCCCGCTCACCGGCTTGTCGTTCTCGCGCGAGAAGCGCTCGAGGAAGTGCTGCGCCAGGAGCAAGACGTCGTTCCCCCGCTCGCGCAGCGGCGGGACCGCGAGGTTCACCACGTTCAGCCGGTAGTAGAGGTCTTCACGAAAGGTGCCCGCGGCGACGAGCTGCTCGAGGTCCTTGTGGGTCGCGCTGAGCACCCGGGCGTCGATCTCGAGCTCGTGATCGCTGCCCACCGGGCGCACGCGGCCGTCCTGGAGGACCCGCAGCAGCTTGGCCTGGAGCGGCGCCGGCATGTCGCCGACCTCGTCGAGGAACACCGTACCCCCGCGCGCGTGCAGGAGCAGCCCAGCGCGGGCGCGGCGCGCGTCGGTGAACGCGCCCTGGGCGTGCCCGAACAGCTCGCTCTCGAGCAAGGCCTCGGGGACGGCGGCGCAGTTGATCGCGACGAAGGGGCCCTTGGCGCGCGCGCTGCGCTCGTGGATCGCGTGGGCCACGAGCTCCTTGCCGGTTCCGGTCTCCCCGGTGATCAACACGTTCGCGGAGGTGCGCGCGACGCGGGAGAGCACCTCGCACAGATCCCGAATGCTCGGGCTGTTCCCGATGATCGTCTCGAAGGTCTGGTGGGTCTCGAGCCGCTCGCGCAGGAGGGAGACCTCCTCGACCAGCTTGCGGTGCTCGATCACTCGCTCGAGCACCAGCGCGAGTCCGTCGGGCTTGAACGGCTTGGCGAGGAAGTCCGCGGCCCCGGCGCGGATCGCGGCGATCGCAGCGTCCATGGTCCCGAAGGCGGTCATGACCACGACGGGGAGGTTCGGGTAGTTGGCGACCAGGCGCTCGCAGAGCTGGATCCCGTCGAGGCCCTTCATGCGCAGGTCGGTCACCACCGCCTGCACCGTGTGCTGGGCGAGGAAGTCGAGCGCTTCGTCCGCCGAGCGGCACGAAGACACCTCGTAGCCTCGCCGCCCGAGGGCCGACTCGAGCATGTCGCCCATGCCCGCGTCGTCGTCCACGATCAGTACACGGTTCATTGGGTTGCCTCCTCAGGCAGGTGAACCTCGAACACGCTCCCCTGGTCCTCGACGCTCTCCACCGAGATCCAGCCCCCGTGATCGCTCACGATCCCATGGGCCACGGCGAGCCCGAGCCCCGTGCCCTCGCCCACGTCCTTGGTGGTGAAGAAGGGCTCGAAGATCTGCGGCAGGAGCTCCGCGGCGATCCCCGCGCCCTCGTCGCGGATCGTGATCACGGCGCAGCGCTCGGGCGCCCGTGCCCCCGGGCGGAGCGCGTCCTTCGACTCCAGGGAGATCGAGAGCCGGCCCCCCTCGGACATGGACTGGATCCCGTTCAGCGCGACGTTCGTGATCGCCTGCTCGAGCTGCGCGGGGTCGCCCCGCACCCTCCAGGCGGAGGGGCCGACCCGGGTCAGGGCCAGCTCGACCCCGCGGCGTCGGGCCAGTGGCTCGATCAAGTGCGTGAGCCCCTGCAGCAAGGCGCCGAGCTCGATCGACTCGCTGCGCGGCAGGCCGCGGCGGGCGAAGTCGAGGAGCTGGCGCACGATCGTCGACATGCGCTCGGCCTGATCGACCACGATCTGGGCAGCCTGGGCGCATTCCGCGGGGCACTCGGGGTGCTCGACCACCTCCAGCGCGCGACCCACGACCACGTTCAGCGGGGTCCCGAGCTCGTGGGCGAGGCCCGAGGCGAGCTTGCCCACCGTCGCCAGACGCTCGGCGTGCCGGAGCTGGGCCTCGGCAGCCTGGCGCTGGTTCATTTCCCCCGCGAGCTGGGTGCACATGTCGTTCATGGCGGCCGCGAGCTGACCGATCTCGTCGTGCTGATCGACCTCGACCGGTCCCTCGAGGTCGCCGAGCCCGATCCTCTTCGCCTTCTCCCGCAGGAGCTCGAGCGGACGGCCCACGACCCGCACGCCGAGCCAGAAGGCCACCCCCCCCAGGAGCACCACCAGCACCACGGTCGCTCCCGCGATCCGCCGAATGCTCTTGGCGAGGAACTCCTCTTCGCGCTGCAGCGACTCGCGCACCTCGAGCAGCGCCGCGGGCGCCCCCTCGAGCTCGAGCGGGAGGTAGAGCCGCAGCTGCCCCGGGCTGGCCCGGCGGATCTGAATCAGCTCTCCCTCGCGCTTGAGCGAGGCGAGCTCGGCGGCCGTGAGCGCGTCCTCGCCTGAGCCCTGGCTCGGAGCAGCCAGGCAGCGAAACTCGAGCTTCCCCGGGCGCGCGCTGGAGACCAAGCCCTCGACCGCCGCGAAGCCTTGACTGCGCGCGACCTCCTGCAAGGCCGAGCGCAGCGTCTGCCCGTTGAGCCGGGCGTCCTCGATCATGCTCCGCTCGAACATCACGGCCTCGCTGCGCACCGTGAGCACCCCCGACGCGGTCAGCACGAGGCACGCCACCAAGACCAGGAGCACGGTCAGTCGATAAACGACCCGCACGCTTCACCCTCCTCCCCGCTGGGGCGCCCCATTCCGCCCCATGGGGAGGAATGACCGCCCGCGAAGCGCAGGTCGCGGCCCATGAGCGCACCCGCCGCGGATCTTACTGCAGCAAAGACGCAGCACGGCCCGCGGAACGGGGCTTGCGTTCCGCCCCCCCGGAGCCGCGCGGAAGTCCGCTCGACTCCAGCAGACCCGGAAAGGAGGCTGCATGAAGGACCGACTGACCAACTGGGGAGCGCTCAAGCGCTGCCTCTTGGGCGCGCTCTTGGCGCCCCTGGCCGTGACGGGGATCCCAGGGATCTCGACCCAACTCGAGGACCTCGCCCCGTATGCGCAGAAGGCCTCGTCCAACCCTGGCGACGGCGACCACGACGCAGGCGAAGCTTCAGGCGAAGCTTCAGGTGACGAAAAGGCCTGAGCGCCGAATCGTTCGAGTCGCGCCCACCTCTCGCGCTGCGTGAGGTGGGCGCCCCTCTGTACGGTCCACGGCATCGGGACTCGGCTCGACTCAAAACATGCCCGAGAGATCACGCATGAGGGGGCGCTCTCGCAAGTCGGGTGCCGGGGCAAAGCGCGGCGCGCCGAAGCGGAGCGTAGCGATCTGACCCACTGCCCGCGCGAGGCGTGGCGCGGCACCCCAGCCCTCCCCCGATCCGCGCCCCAGGAACCGGGTTAGCTCCGCGCGCGAGGCGCACGAGGACTGGTCTTGGACTTGCAACGTGCGGACCGCCCCGCAGCTCCGGCCCCGTCGTCGCGGCGCTTCGCCGTCGCAGTCGAGCAGAGCCTGCAGCGCGCAGGCCAGAGGAGCCGAGGAGGCCCCATGTTCCACGTCGTCGCCGCCCTCCCCTGGCTGTTCGCCCTGGCTGGGGTCCCCGCCGCCGGAGCGCTCGCCTGCGTGCTGCTCCCCGACCGCCGCGACGCGCGGGCCGTGGCGATCGTCACCGTCGCCACCGCCAGCCTGCTCGCCCTGGGCCTCGCGCTCACCTCCTCCGCCCCCCTGGACGTCCTGAACGCGCCGCTCTTGCTCGGGATCGGCCTGGTGGGGAGCGCGAGCTGCGTGGTGCTCAGCACGCGCCCGGCCCGCCAAAGCGGCAGAGCCAGCGGCGAGGTCGACGATCGCGCGCCGCAGGCGCCGCCCCCCGGGCCCCAGCCCTCCTCCGGTCAGCGAGCCCGCGGCCCAGGCGCGGGGTGGTCGCCGGCCGGAGTGGATCGTACAACGGTGTCAGGGCGCGAGCCCTCCTTGCCTCGTTGGGGGGAAGGCGAGTGAGGCTCCTGCGCGGGCCTCGAGCAGAGGAGGCCTCCACCGTGTTCGACGCCGTCCTCCTCGCGACCCGCGACCCTCAGGAGCTGGACGCGCTGCTCGAGCGCACCCTCCCGCTGCTGAGCCCCGGGGCCGAGGTCGATCTGCTGCTGGCGGGCTCGCCCGCCCCCAACGCGCTCGAAGAGCCCGCCGCGGTCCTGCGCGCGCGTGGCTACGCCGTCCAGTGCGCGAGCGACTCGGCCAGGTTGAGCCTCGCGATCGAAGCCCGGGTAGCCGAGACCCCCCGCCCCCTGGTGGTCCTCCCCTGCCCGCGTCGCGCAGGCGTGCTGAGCAGCACGTGGCGCAACTTCGAGCTGCACGTCTTGGACCGCTGCTCCACGACCCTGCTGCTGCGCGAGGGCGCCGGTCGCTTCGCCCGGATCTTGCTCCCCCTCGACGGCAGCGCATGGTGCGCCCAGATCACCCCCCTGGTCGCCACCGTGGCCGCCGCCCACGGCGCGGAGGTCTCGCTGCTGCTCGCGCGCCCCGTGACCCTCTCGGTCGGGGCGCTCCGCGCCCACGCAGACGCCCTCGTCCCCGACAGCGAGGCCCTGCTCGCTCGCAGCCGAGCCCTGCTCGCCGAGGCGAAGGTCCCGCACCGCACGCTCACCTCGACCCAGGACGTGGTCGAGGCGATCCTCCGGCGCGCTGAGGAGGAGCGAGCCGACCTGATCGCGGTCTCGACCCACGGACACACGGGGCTGCTCCACACCCTCTTCGGCTCCCGCGCGCGCGCGGTCCTGCACTACGCCCGGACCTCGGTCTTGGTGCACAACCCCGAGGTCTAGCGAGCAGGAGGGGGGCGGGCTGCGCCGGAGCGAGTCGGCGGCTCTGCCGCCGCGAGCGAGGCGCAAGCGACAGTGTGTACCCGGCCGCAGGCCGGGTCTCACTGTCTTAAGCAACACTGCTGGCCGCACTTCGAATCCAC
>JAGQRJ010000443.1 GCA_020425635.1 Planctomycetota bacterium
AACCAAGCGCTCATGACCCCAAAGGCGGCCATTTCGCGTAGGCCGAGCGCAACTTCAACAGGACCGCACAAACCGCGGCCCAGGCGAGCCCGAAGCTCCCCACCGCTAGCCTGAATTGAGCACCCTGGTCGCGATCAGGGCGGCGCGCAGGTCACCCCGTGCAGAACGCGCATGAGCCAGGTCCCGCTGGGAAATACGGCGTCTCGATTACCGCTCCGCCACTCCTCGAGCGCCGCAGCGTGCGCCTCAAGAAACCCCCGATTGCTGTTGATCGCCTGGATCCTCAGCCACTTGTTCTTGCTCGCGACCCGTGGATTGATCGCCAGGCGGCTCTTGGCTCCACGCGCGGCCGTCGAAGGTGTGTCTTCGACGGAATGCCGCCGGAGCTGCCTACGTCCCAGGAAGCCCTTGCCCTCGCCACGCCTCTTCGCGCGGAGCGCCTCCTCTCGCTCGGCAACGCGCCGGGCGACTAGGACGTTGAACGCCTCGTCGGACATGTCGGCGAACTGAGGCGGCTTGGTCAAGACCAGCGAGGCCTTGCGCGGACACGGTCCCTTCCTGCGGAAGAGGAACCCTGGGCGAAGGCACTGGCGAATCGATCCGGCAAGCTTGTCCGCAAGGCTGATCGGACCAGGCCAGCGCTCGCTGCGCGATACGAGTCCAGACGACACGGGGTTGGCGATCGTATAGACAATCTTGTCGAGCACGTCCACGCGGCTAACCAGCGCGAGCTTTCCAGTCTTCTCGTTGGACCAGAGATTCTCAGCGCGTTCGTATTTGAGGTTGAGCAGTTTCGAGACGTGGACGTGAAACCAGTGCAGGAACAGGGGAAGATTGCCCCTAACGTCGGTCACGATCAGGTGGTAGTGATTCGAAAGCACGCAGTAGGCGTGGACCTCGAGCCCGAACCGTGGAGCCGAAGCGGCCAGGCAATAGAGGAAGACCTGGGTGACCAGTTCCGAGGGAAGAAGGAAGAACTTCCGGAACGCCGTCCGGCGCGTAAGCATGTAGGTCTGGCCGGGAAGGGTCGGGCTGGGTGCAGTCATGCTCCAGGCACCTTCGAAGCTCAGGCCATAGCGGTCTCGGGTCCGGTGAATGACACAAGTCACCTGACAGCACTCGCGTGCTTCGTTGCGTCTCTCCATACTTGGGAAACGCTGGGCAAGAACTGCCCAATTCACCCATCCGACAAATCGAATGCGGCCAACAGCCCTGCTCCAGCGTGCGGCCAGCGCATACCGGGGAGGGGGAAGGAAAAGGGAGCGTGTGAAGGAAGGGAGCGTGTGAAGGAAGGGAGCGTGTGAAGGAAGGGAGCGTGTGAAGGAAGGGAGCGTGTGCGGTCAGCGCATACCGGGGAGGGGGAAGGAAGGGAGCGTGCGGAGGGGCTGCAGCTATCCGAGTTCGCGGCCGGCGAGGAGGAAGCTACCGACGCCGAGCGCGCCGCCGACGTAGGTCAGGGCGTAGACGAAGACCCGCGCCAGGTAATCGAGGGGGACGTTGGCGTCGCCGTAGGCGGCGTCGGCGACCCAGAACAGCTGGAGGTCGGGGACGACCCAACCCAGGATTCCGCCGCGCAGGACTTGCTCGCCAAGGAACAGGGCGACGCCGCCGAGGAGGTAGCCCGCGTAGCCCGTGACCCCTTCGCGACGGAGGGCGACCCACACCCCCCAGCCCAGGGCCGGCCCCCCCCAGCTCAGGGCCGCGCGCGTCGCGGGCGTGACCTCCAGGGACGAGGCCCCGAGGACCCAGC
The DNA here is from genome assembly GCA_020425635.1 of Planctomycetota bacterium. Lineage (GTDB taxonomy): Bacteria > Planctomycetota > J058 > J058 > J058 > JAGQRJ01. Next base: position 1,751 of record JAGQRJ010000443.1, read on the forward strand.
CCGCGCTCCCTGCGAGGACCAGCCCGCCGATCAGCGGACTGCGGCGGAAGATCCCGCCCAGCAGCCAAAGGTGCGCGGCGACGCAGCCGACCCCGCCGACGCTGCGCGCGAGGTTCGCGTCGGCGCCGAGGCCGGCCTGCACCAGACTCGCGAGGAAGAACCCGAGCAGGGTGAACACCGCGGCGGCCTCGGCGGGGAGGCGGGTCGCCAGCGTCAGGCCCAGCGCGGCGAAGGTCGTGCCCGCGAAGCCCGCGAGCACGGCTGCGGCCAAGGCCACGCCGTTGAGCGCGGTCGGTTCGGAGAGCAGGCTTCCGTCGCGGGCGAGGAACAGGCTGCCGAGGAGCGCGAGCGGGAGGAGGACCGTCGCGGCGCCCACCGCAGCCCCAGCCACGGGGGCGCGGCGCACGCTGGCGCGAACCGCGGCGGCGAACACCCCCGCCAAGCCGAGCCCCGCCCCAGTCAAGACGCCGTAGTGCAGGCGTTCTGGACCGTGGCGCACGCCCCACTGCAGGATCACGCCGAGCACGAGCGAGGCCTGGGCGAGCGCGAGCGCCGCACCGCTGAGCTGCCCGGCGATCACGACCAAGGGCGAGGTGTGGGTCAGGACCAGCGGAGTCGTGCCGTCGCGCAGACGCTCAGCGGCGCCGTGGGCCACGGCCGTCGCCGAGAGGAACGCGAGGCAAAACAGCTGGGCCGAGGCGCCGAGGTCGAGGACCAGCGCGTCGCCCTCGCCGAGGGCGAACACCGCGAGGGCTGGCGAGAGGCCGACCACGATCGCCCCCACGAAGAGCACGACCCCGAACACCGGCTGGCGAGTCAGCTCGCGGTGGTAGGTCAGGGTCAATCCCCACCAAGCGGCGATCGGCGACGCCTTGCGCGCGCTCATGGACGCCCTCCCGGCCGCGCCCAGGTCAGCGCGGCTTCCTCAGCCGGGGGCTCTTGCATCCCGAAGACCGCGAGAGAGCGCTTGCAGTGAGAGGACAGCGGCCACGCCTTGCGCGCGCTCATTCGCGACCTCCCGGCCGCGCCCGGCCCAGCGCGGCTTCCTCAGCCGGGGGCTCTTGCGTCCCGAAGACCGCGAGAGAGCGCTTGCAGTGAGAGGACAGCGACCACGCCTCGC
>JAGQRJ010000444.1 GCA_020425635.1 Planctomycetota bacterium
GCCCGATCGACCCACCCGGGGTGCGTCAGCGGCGGTTCGCGCCCGCCCGAAACACCGCCCACTCGTAGGGCAGGACCGTGGAGTAGCCCGCGTCTCGGCAGGCCTCGTAGAGCTCGGTCGCCCGGGCGCCGTCGCCCTCGCGCTCGGCGAGCAGTCCCAGGAAGCCCAGCGCGATCGTGCGCTCGCGCGCGCTGGGGCAGCGCGAGAGGATCGCCTCGCGGTCGAAGGTCCCGCGCTGCATGGCCTCGGCGAGGGCCTGCAGCCACGGGGCTTGCCCGTCGAGCAGCGGGCGCAGGGGGGCGCGATCGCCGCCGAGCCCGGCGAGCCACAGCGGCCCCCACACCGGAGCGCTCCGCATGTTGCAGGCGTTCGTCGCCGCGCGGTGCGCGTCGCGGACCTTCCCCTCGGCGTGGTAGGCCAGGGCCGCGCGGAGCCAGAGGAGCTCGAGGGATCGCGCCGACTGGGTGCGCTCGCGGGCCTTGCGAAACTCCGCGACCGCGTCGTTGAACATTCCGCTGAAGAACGCGAAGCGGCCGCGGAGGGTCGGCGCGAGGTAGCCCTCGGGGTCCAGTCGGTGGTAGCGCGCCGCTGCGTCCGAGGCCCGCAGCAGGTGCCCCAGGAGCAGACCCACGTCCACCCGCGCCTCCAGCGCGCTGAGGTTCGTGGGCGCGAGCTCGAGGAGCCGGTCGAGGGCGGCCTCTGCGCCGGCCAGGTCTCCGTTCGCCCGCCCGACCCCGGCGCGGGAGGCCAGGAGTTCGTCCTCCCGGGTCGGCAGCGCCTCCACGGCCAGGGCCAAGGTCGCGTCGACCTCAGCGAACCGCTTCAGCGCGGCGAGGCACTCCATGCGCAGGAGGAAGGGCGTGAGGTCGGGGGTGCCCTGGGCGAGGACCCGCTCGAGGTCCGCGAGCGCGGCCTCGTGGCGTTCGAGCCTTCGCGAGAGCATGGCCCGGCTGAGGCGAAAGCGGAGGTCTTGCGGCGAGAGCGCGACCGCGCGGTCGAGGTCCGGCGCGGCCCCCTCGAGGTCCTCGCGGTCGACCCGGAGCTTCCCGCGCAGCCAGAACGCCTCGGGGAGCGCGGCGTCGTCGGGCAGCCGGGTCAGCGCCTCGAGGGCGGCGCCGGAGTCGTGGAGCTGCAGGGCGACCTCGGCGGTGAGGTAGAGCCCCAGCGGGTCGGCGGGTCGCAGCGACCTCGCCGTGCGCAGCCAGCCGCGCGCCACCTCGGGCCGGTCCTCCCTCAGCTCGCGCTTCGCCGCCTCGAAGCAGCGCGCCAGCTGCGCTTCGACCGCCTCGGGCGGGGGCGAGACGTAGGGCTGCGGGGCGGGGGGAGCCTTGGCGGCCGGCCACAGGGCCCAGACCCCCGCGGCCACAGCGGCCAGGGCGAGCGCTCCGCCGCGGGCGAGGGCGCGGCGCGCGCCCTGGGGCCAGCGCGCGCGGTGCGGGGCCTGTCCCTTCAGCGCGAGGGCCACCGCCGCCGCGCTCGCTGGCCGCCGCGCGGGATCGCGCGCGAGGCAGGCCGCGCAGAGGGCGAGCAGGTCCTCGGGAGCGCCCGGGGCGAGGCCGCCGGGGTCGGGGGCGGGGTAGCTGGAGTCGAGGAGTTTGCTCAGCACGTGCACGCTGGTCGTGCCGCGGTAGGGCGCCTCTCCGGTGAGCAAGAAGTAGAGGATCCCGCCGAGCCCGTAGACGTCCGTGCGCGGGCCGACCTCGCCGAAGGCAGGGTCGGCCTGCTCGGGCGCCATGTAGCTCGGGGTGCCGTGGATCTCGCCCGAGAGCGAGAGCCGCGAGAAGTCGTCGATCGAGAGCCGGCCGAACTCGGCGGCGTCGCGCGCGACCAGCCCGAAGTCGACCACCACCGTCCGCCCGCTGCCGCGTTCGACCAGCACGTTGCTGGGCTTGAGGTCGCGGTGGACCAGCCCCAGGCCGTGGCAGTGCTCGAGGGCCTCGGCGATCGGCGCGAGCCAGGCGCGGATCGCGGCGGGGTTGGGCGTCCCCTCGCGCCGCACCGTGCGCTGGAGGTCCTCGCCCTCGATCAGCTCGCTCACCAGGTAGAGCCGCCCGCCTTCTTCGCCGAGCTCCACCCCGCGCAGCGCGTGCGGATGGTTCACGCGGAGCAGCACCGCGGCCTCCTGACGGAAGCGCCGTTGCGCGCGGGGGTCCAGGTCGAGCAGGAGCTTGATCGCCACGGGCCCGGCGGGGCCCCGGGCGCGGTAGACCACGCCCTGACCTCCGCGCGCGAGCTCCTCCTCGAGCACGTAGGGTCCAAGCCGCTGGGTCGTGGGGTCAGGGCCTCGCGTCGGCGCCTCCTGGGCGCGTCGGCGCCCGCTCGACCATGGTTGCGGCCGGCCCGCTGGGCAAGCTCAGTCTCCGCAGCGCCCCGCCGCGTCGCCGGTCACCTGCGGGCGCAGGCGATCGGTGACCTCGAGCCAGTGGGCCACGACCTCAGGCGGCGCGTCGTGGTCGCGCAAGGTCTGCTCGAGCAGCTCCCGCCGGCGGTCGAATTGCCCGCCCAGGATCTTGAGCGGGAGGTGCACCTCGGCGATCGGGCGTCCGCCGTAGGCCTCGGGCCCGCCGAGGTGGTGGGCGGCGAAGGCATACTCGTGCCGTTTCAGCCCTTCGACGTCCGTGGCGCGGAAGTGGAACCCGATCAGGAGGTCCTGGACCACACGCGAGACGAAGTCGTCCACGATCGCGCGCAGCGGCTCCGACCCCCCCAGGCGCTCGTAAGGCGTTGTCATGCAAGCACTCTAGCGTGAAGCGTCAGCCGGGCGTTCGGCCTTCCCCAGTTCTGACGGGAAAATGGCCAAGCCACGCTGTAAACTCCCCGCTCGCAACTTGGCACGCCAGTTGTAGATACGCACCCTGACCAGCACCGCGACCTCGATCGGAGCCTGCAATGCGCCGCTTCCTGCGTGACCAATTCGTGTTCTACGGCCAGGTTCTCAAGGAGTTCGACGAAGTCGGCGCCTTCTCGGCCACCTCGCGCTTCGTCGCCAAGGCGGTGGGCAAGGGGATCCACCGCAACGGCTCGCCGATCAAGGTCCTCGAGGTCGGCGCCGGCACCGGCTCGCTGACCGAGGGGGTGTTCCCGCGGCTCAACGCCCACGACACCTTCGACATCGTCGAGATCAACCCGGTGTTCGCCGAGCACATGCGCAAGACCTACGTCGACCGCCCCGGCGGCCCCCGGGTGCGCGTGCACGCCATGAACGTCGAGCACGTCGACCTCGAAGACGAGTACGACGTGATCGTGTCGTCGCTGCCGCTGCTCAACATGGATCCCGACGTCGTGCAGAACGTGTTCAAGCTCTACTTCGACAAGCTCAAGCCCGAAGGCTCGCTGATCTACTACGACTACTGGGCCAAGGGGCTGCGCCGCTTCGTGACCCCCGCCAAGCGTCAGCGCGAGCGCATGAAGAACGTGCTCCAGGTGACCCGCGCCTGGGTCGACCGCTACGAGGTCGACCGCACCGTGGTCGTGCGCAACGTGTGGCCCGCCTGCGTGCACTACCTGCGCCCCCGGAGCCTGGCCTCGGTCTGAGGCGCAGGCGCCTCGCCCGCCTGGCCCTCACCCGAGGCGCCGGGCGCGCGGGCTGCTAAGCTCCTCCAGACGCGGCCGCGGCCAACGCCTCGGCTCGCTCGAGGGAGGAGCCCCGTGGCACCCACCAACCGCGCCGTGGCGCGCCTCGCCAAGGACCCGCGCCCGCCGACGGCGCGCGAGGGCGACGCGCTCGCCACCCACCTCACCGACGCCTCGCGCTTCCCCGGGGGCCACGCGGGCTCGATCGTGGCGCCCAAGGACGAGGGCGAGGTCGCCTACGCGGTCGCGCACGCGGATCAGCTGCTCCCGATCGGGGCGCAGTCGTCCTTGACCGGGGGCGCGACGCCCCAGGGCGGGCAGCTCCTCGACACCGCGCGGCTCACGACCCTGCGCCTGGAGGGCGAGGAGGCGGTGGTGGGCGCCGGCGTCTCGCTGCTCGAGCTCGAGACCTTCCTCGCCGAGCGCGACGCCTACTACCCGCCGATCCCGACCTACACCGGCGCGCTCGTCGGCGGGGCGGTGAGCACCAACGCCGCGGGCGCGGCCACCTGGAAGTACGGCTCGACCCGCCCCTGGGTCAGCGGGCTGACCGTGGTCCTCGCCTCGGGCTGCGTGCTCGAGCTGCGTCGGGGCGAGGTCCTGGCCGAGGGCGGCGAGTTCGTGATCGAGACCCCGCAGGGCGAGCTGCGCGTGCCGGTCCCGACCTACAGCATGCCCGACGTGGCCAAGCGCTCGGCGGGCTACCACGCCGAGCCGGGCATGGACCTGATCGACCTGTTCATTGGCGCCGAGGGCACCCTGGGGGTCGTGATCGAGGTCCGGCTGCGGGTCGTGTCGCGTCCGCCCCAGGTCGTGACCTGCCTCGTGCCCTTCGCCGACGAGCAGGCGGGGCTGCAGCTCGTGGCCGCCTTGCGCGCGGCCTCGCGCGCGACCTGGGCCTCCGGCGACCCCGCGGGCGTCGACGTGCGCGCGGTGGAGAGCATGGACCGGCGCTCGGTGGAGCTCCTGCACGAAGACGGCGAAGACGAGAAGAACGGGGTCGAGCTCCCGCAGGGCACGGCGCTGGCGCTGCTCGTGCAGGCCGAGCTCCCCGCGGACTTCGACGCCGAGGAGGCGCTGGCGCGCTACGTCGAGGGCGAGCGCGGCGTCGACGGGCTGGGGGCGCTGCTCGCGCTGCTCGAGGAGCACGTCGACTTCGACGCGGTCGAGCTCGCCATGCCCGACGACCGCGCGCGCCGGCAGCAGCTCTTCGACCTGCGCGAGGCGGTCCCCAGCTGCGTGAACCACCGGGTGCGCGACGCCCAGCGCGACGTCGACGGGCGGATCCACAAGGTCGGCGGCGACATGATCGTGCCCTTCGAGCGCTTCGGCGAAATGCTCGAGGTCTACGCGCGCGAGTTCGGCGGGCGCGGGCTCGACTACGCGGTGTGGGGGCACGTCTCCGACGGCAACGTGCACCCCAACGTGCTCCCGCGCTCCTACGCCGACGTCGAGGCCGGGCACGAGGCGCTGCTCGCCTGCGGGCACGCGGTCGCGCGCCTCGGCGGCTGCCCGCTCTCCGAGCACGGCACCGGGCGCAACCCGATCAAGCAGGCGCTCCTGCGCCAGCTCTACGGCGACGAGGGGGTGGCGCAAATGCGCGCGGTCAAGCGCGCCCTCGACCCCACCGGCAAGCTCGCCCGCGACGTGATCTTCCCCTGGGAGGCCTCGCCGAGCTGAGCCGGCCGCCGCCGCTCAACGCGGCGGGTCGTCGGCCTCGACCTTCAGCGGCTCGTGGTAGCGCAGATCGCGCACGCGGAGCTCCCACAGCGGCGGCCCCTTGAACTCGCCCGCGCGTCGCCCGCGGGCGACGTCGTTCCACAGGTCGAGGCGGAACCGGCCGACCTCCTCCGCGGGCAGCAGGCGGAGTCGCTCGCGCAGGGGGTCGGGAGGATCGACGAGCTCGCCCGTCGTGACGTCGAGGCCGAGCGCGTAGCGGGTCTCCTTCCCGCGGGGGCGCTCGACCGCGTCGGGTTGCGGCGGGGGGACCTCGTAGCTCCAGGTCTCGAGTCGCACCACCGACCCCTGGGCGTGGGTCGCCTGGACCCAGGCCTGGGCCTGGGCGGAGTCACGCAGCGGCGGCAGCTGGGGCGAGGCCACCCGAGAGACCGCGGCGCCGTCGCCCGTGTCGAGGACCCACAGCGCCCCGTCGCCGCGGACGACCAGGCGGTTGCCGACCACGGCGAGCGGGGCGCCCTCTGCGCCGTGGGTGTAGATCCGCTCGCCCGACTCGGGGTCGACCGCGACCAGCGCGTCGTCGAGCAGCAGGTGGCAGACCCCGCGCGCGGGGTCGGCCACCGCGTGCATGCCGACCTGACCGTAGGCAGGGCCGGGCTCGTAGGCGCGCGCGGCGTCGAGGGCCTCCGGCGCCGACCAGGGCCGAGGCAGGGGCGGGGTCGGCGGCGGCGCCTGCGGCGGAGCGACGAACAGGCGGCGGGTGCTCAGCGACCACTCCTGGGGCGCGCCCTTGACGCGCGCCACGTGGGAGCTGCGGAAGTGCGCCCCGACCCCTGCGACCTGCAGGTTCCAGGAGATCGGCTCCCGCGCGCTCCGCGGAGGGCAGGCGACGACCCGCCCGGCCTCGACGTCGATCGCGAAGGCGTAGTCCTGAGCCTGGGCCTCGGCGCGGGCGCGCGCGGCCGCGCGGTCTGCGCGCGCCTGCTTGGCCGCGGCCTCGCGATCCTGCAGGTCGGCGTTCGCGGGAAGGGCGGCCTGCGCGCGAGGGTCGTCGTCGGGCTCCCGCTCCAGGTGCACGCGCACCACGACCACGTTGCCCGCGTGTTCGCTCACCCCGACGCTGCTGGGGCGGAAGTCTGGGTCGACCAGCGAGGGCAAGAAGGGCAGCGGGAGCTCGTAGACGGGCGCGCCGTCGTGGGTGTCGAGGATCCACAGCCGCTGCTCGCCCAGCGCCAGCAGCCGGTTGCCGACCACGGCGAGGGGCGCCTCGCCTGCGCCGTGGCGGTAGACGACGTCGCCCGTGGTCGGCTCGAGGGCGACGAACTCGTCGGGCCAGCGCATGGCGTGGATCACCCCGCGCTGGGTGTCGGCGAGGATCCCCTCTCGGGGGCGCCAGAGCGGGCCAGCGGCGAAGGGCTGGCCGCGGCCCGTGGCCCGCAGCTCGGGGTAGGGCTGGGGCAGGTCTTGCGGCGGCGGCTTGGGCTTGGCCGGCGGGGCCGGCGTGGGCGTGGGCGGCGCCGCGGGCTTGGCGACGTGGGCAGGAGCAGGGGGCGGGGCCGCGCCGCGGTCGCAGCCCGGGAGGGTCAGGAGCGCGAGCGGCACGAGCCACGGTGTGCCGCTGCGGGCACGAGGGGTCACAGGGCGCATGCGTGAAGTCTATCGCGTCGGGCGGCGAGCTTGGGGCGACCGCCGGAGCCGGGCTCTAGGTGCGGCGGCCGTGCTCGACGATCACCGCGTGGGCGCGCAGGCGCACGGCGTTGACCTTGATGAAGCCCTTGCTGTCGGTCTGGTCGAAGCCGCCCTCGATGTCCATGCTGCTCAGCTCCTGGTCGTAGAGCGAGCTGGGCGAGCTGCGCCCAATGCAGGTCACGTTGCCCTTGTAGAGCGCGAGGCGCACCGTGCCGGTGATGAACTCCTGGCTCTTCTTGATCGCCGCGGTGAGGAAGTCCATTTCCGGGCTGAACCAGAAGCCGTTGTAAATGATCTCGGCGAACTTCGGCGAGAGCATGTTGCGCAGCTTGAGCACCTCGCGGTCCATGGCCACGCCCTCGAGGTCGCGCAGCGCCTTGAACAGGATCGTGCCGCCGGGGGTCTCGTAGACGCCGCGCGACTTGATCCCCACGAAGCGGTTCTCGACGATGTCGATCCGCCCGACCCCGTTCTTGCGCCCGACCTCGTTGGCGAGGACGAGCAGGGCCAGGGGGTCGGTCTCGCTGCGGTCGCCCACGGTCAAGCGGGTCGGCGTGCCGTCGGTGAACTCGACCTCGACCACGGTCTCCTCGTCGGGGGCGTCCATGGGGTCGACGGTGACGTCGAACATGTCCTTGTCGGGGCGGACCATGGGGTCCTCGAGGATCCCCGACTCGTAGCTCTTGTGGAACAGGTTCTCGTCGCAGCTGTAGGGCTTCTCGAGCGAGACGGGAATGTCGATCCCCTGCTCCTTGGCGTAGTTGATCAGGTCGACGCGGCCCTTGAAGCGGTCGAGGAACTCGCGGTCCTTCCAAGGCGAGATCACGTGGATCTGGGGGGCGAGGGCGTAGTAGGCCAGCTCGAAGCGGACCTGGTCGTTGCCCTTGCCGGTGGCGCCGTGGGAGACGTAGCCCGCGCCGCGCTCGCGCGCGAGGGCGATCTGGTGCTTGGCGATCAGCGGGCGCGCGAGCGAGGTCCCGAGGAGGTACTCGCCCTCGTAGACCGCGTTCCCGCGCAGCGCGGGGAAAATGTAGTCGGTGACGAACTCGCGCTTGAGGTCCTGGATCACGACCTCGTCGGCGCCCGTGATCTCGGCGTTGCGGCGGACCTGCTCGAAGTCTTCTTGCTGGCCGACGTCGGCGACGAAGGCGATCACGTCGTAGCCCTTGAGCTTCAGCCACTTGAGAATGCAGCTCGTGTCGAGGCCGCCGGAGTAGGCGAGGACGACGGTGTTGGTGCTCATGGGATCCTTCTTCCTGTGCGCGGCCCGCCGGAGGGCGAGCGTGAGCGCCCTACTTTCCGGGGATTGCGCTGGAAGTCAACGCCGACCGCGACCTGCTCGGTGCCTCGCCCGGGGGGGGGGAACCCGCGCGTGCTAGATTCCGGAGGGCAGGAGCGAGGGACCTTGGGCGAGCCGGCTCGCGACGCGCAGTGGAGGGAGCTGGCCCGGGAGCACGGGCCCCTGCTGGTCGTGGTGGTCGTCTACGTCCTGATCGGCCTCGCCGTGCAGGAGCACTTCGGCCGCCTGAGCATGCTGAGCCTGGTGTTCAGCCACGGCGCGCTGAACATGGTGACCGTGATCTGCGGGCTGGGCTTCCTCCTGGGGCACGCGATCTGGCTCATGCCGCAGGTGCCCCCCGAGGAGCGGGCGCTGACCTGGGTCGGCGGGGTGTGGCGCCAGCGCTTCGTGACCCCGCGGCGACTGCTGGGCTTCGCGATCATGCTCGTGGCGGTCCCCGTGTTCAGCAGCACCTGGGGCGGGCTCAAGCTCCTGATCCCCAAGGTCCAGCCGTTCTGCTGGGACGCGCGCTTCTACGCCCTCGACAAGGCGCTGCACCTGGGGCACGACCCCTGGCGGCTGCTGCAGCCCGTCCTCGGCTCGGTGCAGGGCACCCTGGCGGTCAACGCCGCCTACAACGCCTGGTTCCTCCTCATGCTCGCCGTGATCGCGTGGCAGGCCGGGAGCGCCAAGCGCGACGTGCGCTTCCGCTTCTTCATGACCTTCTTCCTCCTGTGGGCCTTCCCGGGGACCGTGCTCGCGACGTATTTCTCCTCGGCCGGCCCTTGCTACTACGACGCGGTGGTCGCTGGCCCGAGCCCCTACCTCGAGCAAATGGCCTTCCTGCACGAGGTCGACCGCGCGCACGGGCTCATGGCGGTGACCATGCAGCGGGTGCTGTGGGAGGTCTACACCACCGACGGGGTCCAGGTCGCGTCGGGGATCTCGGCCATGCCGAGCATGCACGTGAGCATTGCGACCCTGCTCTGCCTGGTGGGCTTCGCGCGCTCGCGCTGGATCGGCTGCGCGCTCGGCCTGTTCGCGCTCGCGATCCAGGTCGGCTCGGTGCACCTCGGCTGGCACTACGCGATCGACGGCTACGCCGGAGCGCTGCTCGCCGGCGGCACGTGGTGGGCGGTCGGCTGGGGCATGCGCCGCTGGAGCTGGATCCCCAGCGACCTCCCCCGAGGCCCCGTCGCCAAGGAGCCCGAGCCCGAGGCCGAGACCGAGGGCGAGACCGAGACCGAGACCGAGACCGAGACCGAGACCGAGACCGAGACCGAGACCGAGACCGAGACCGAGACCGAGACCGATCCTGGAACCTCAGGC
>JAGQRJ010000445.1 GCA_020425635.1 Planctomycetota bacterium
CGGCGGCGAAGGCCGCGGCGTCGGGCTGGCGTCGCGCCTGGTCGAGGCTCAAGGCGCGCAGGCACACCGCCTCGACCGCGGGCGAGACGCCGGGGTTGACCCTCCCAGGCGGCGTCGGGTCGCAGCGCTCGAGCAGGGCGATCAGCTCGAGCACGGTCGCGGCGTGGAAGGGCAGGCGCTCGGTCAAGGCCTCGTAGAGCATGACCCCCAGGGACCACACGTCGACCTGCGGGCGCTGGAGCGCGCGCTCGGCGCCGAACTGCTCGGGCGCCATGTAGCTCGGCGTGCCCAGCCAGGCGCCGCTCTGGGTGACCCGCTCCAGGTCCTCGTGGGTCGCGAGGCCGAAGTCGATCACCCGCGGGCGCCCCGCCCCGTCGACGAGCACGTTGTCGGGCTTGAGGTCGCGGTGCACCACGCCCCGCGCGTGGGCGTAGCCGACCGCCTCCGCCACGGCCGCGATCAGCTCGACGCGCTCCTCGATCCCGAGCGCGTCCCAGGCCGCGCTCAGCGGACGCGCGTTGGGCACCAGCTCGTAGAGCAAGAAGGCGGTGCCGGGCAGCGCCCCGGCCCCGTGCAGGCGCACGATCCCGGGGTGCTCGAGCGCGCCCACGAGCTGCGCCTCGCGCTCGAGCCGCTGGCGGAGCGCCCGCTGCTCGCGGACGAGGAGCTTGAGCGCGTAGGCGCGCCCCCGGTAGCGCACGCGCAGCACCTGCCCGGTGGCCCCGCGCCCGAGCTCGCCCTCGACGAGGAAGGGGCCGAGCTCCCGGGGCGCGCCCGCCGGCGCCGGGGGCTCGGGCTCGGCCGGCTCCCCCACGACCTGCGAGGCATAGGACCACTCCGCCTCGATCACCGGCCCTGCCTCCCCCCCTGGCGCAGGCCCTCGAGGACCCGACCCGCGGCGTCGCCCCAGGGAGAGCCTGGCTCGACCTGGACCGCGCGCTCGAGGTAGCCGCGCGCGGCCGCGTCGCCCTTCCGGCGCAGGGCCTCCCCGAGGAGGAAGTTGGCGTCGGCGCGGTCGGGCGACTCGGCCTGCAGCGCGCGGGCCTCCTGCAGCGCGCGGGCGCGGTCGAGGGTCAGCAAGCACTGGATCCGAGTCGTGCGCCAGGCGCGGGTCTCGCGCACCGGCCCCTGGATCGCCTCGAGGTCTTCGAGCGCCTCCGCGCTGCGCTGGAGCCGGAGGAACACGGCGGCGCGGCTCAGCCGCGTGCGCGGGTCGTCGAGGCGGGCGAGGGAGGCGTTGAAGTCCTCGAGGGCCTGAGAGCGCTGGTCCAGCGCGAGGCGGGCGTCGCCTCGCGCCGCCCACAGCCCGGCGGAGTCGGGCGCAGCCACGAGGCCCTCGTCGGCCAGGGCCACGCAGCGCTCGAACTCGCCCTGGGCCAGGGCGATCAGGCACGGGTAGAGGTAGCTGAACTCGGCGCTGGGGTCGAGCTCCCGCGCCCGGGCGCAGGTCGACGCGACCTCGGGGAAGCGCTCGGCCTGGTAGTCGGCCCGCGCGAGCACGTGCAGCGCGACGAGGTCCTCGGGGCGCTCGTCGAGCACGCGCCGCGCGAGGTTCCGCCCGCCCTCGTGGTCGCCGAGGGCCACGCAGCCGGCCGCCTCGGCCACCCGCGCGGTGAGGTCCTGGGGGTCGCGCTCCAGGCGGGTCCGCGCCTGGGCCAGCAGCGCGCTGGGGGTCAGGCCCTGCTC
>JAGQRJ010000446.1 GCA_020425635.1 Planctomycetota bacterium
TGCTTCGCAGGCGGCTACCCCGCAAACTCACCACTTCGTGGTGAGCTTTGCGGGCTAGCTGACCGCCTCGAGGACGTCGCGGACGAGCTGGGTGAACTGCGCCGGCTCGAGCTTGCCCGGGTGGGTCTCGAGGTAGGTGTTGACGATCGACGCCGCGGCCCGCAGCGCCTCCGACCCCTCGGACACGGGCAAGGGCTGAGCGCGGGCGGGGCGAGGCGTCGGCGTCTTGGTGTCCCCAGAGAGCGCGGCGAGCAGCTTGCGCTGCGCATTCACCGTGGGCACCGCCTTGCCACGAGCCCAGTTGTGGTAGGTGCTGTTGGTCACTCCCAGCACCTCGGCCATGCGTCGCTTGGGCAGCTTGCGCTCGGTGCGCCATTGCTCGATCTGCGCGAAGGTGATCACGCTCCAGCTCGGCCTCCGCTTCCGCCCAGCCTTGCTGGAGGTCTTGGGGGACGCCTTGGAGGTCTTCGCGCTGGCCATTGGCTGTATGCCCTTTCTCCTTCTCTTATAGCCCGCAGGGAAAGCGAAGGAAGCGTCACCGAACAAACGGCTTGGAGCCCCTGCGCCTGCGGCCCCATGGGTGAGCCCTCCCAGCTCACCCGCGAGGGCTAATCCTGGAAGATGTGGGGCTGCGCCTGGTAGGCGCGGACCACGTCTGCGCGGGTGGTGTGGGTGCCCGGCACCCGGGGGCTCTCCCAGGCATAGGTCCGGTTGCCCGTGGGGCCGACGCCGCCCGCGCTGATCGTGGGGATCTGGTTGCCGTTGGCGTCGTAGGCCGGCTCGGGCACCGCGAGGCCGATCTCGAGGGCCTCGTAGAGCGCGTCCATGGCCGCGAAGGCCTCGGGCAAGGTCTCGAAGGTCTTGTAGGAGATCAGCGGCGTGGCGTAGTGCCCAGCGCTGCGCCCCAGGATCGGCGAAGGGGGCCCGTAGGCTCCGGGCGGGAGCGGCTGGAAGCCGATCACCACCTCTGCGCCACCCTGCCAGGTGATCTCCTCTTGCGCGGCGCGGGTCGCGTCCTCGACGAGCAGCTGGAGGCTGGCGTAGGTCTCCGTGGGGAACTGCGCGGTCGTGTAGCGCAGGTTGGCCGCGCCTCCGATCCCCGAGCGGTCCTCCACGAGGAACACGTCGAGCCCCATGGCCTCCGCGGTCGCCACGTTGAGCACGGTGTTGAGCCGCATGAACTCGAGCAGCCGCTCGAGGGAGTCGCCGTGGAATCCGTTGTTGGCCCCGGGGAGGCACGCCCCGTTGTTCAGGTGCTCTCCGCGCTGCAGCAGGCGCAAGAAGTCGTCCATTTGGTCGGCGCCGAAGAGCACGCCGGGGAAGTGCGCGCTCATGAACGAGCCGTCGGGGAGCACGGTCGTGATCTGGAACGCGTCTTGCCGGCCTGCCTCCTGAGCCAGGTCGGGCGTGCGTCCGCCGCCGTAGTCGAACTTCCCGTTGCCGTCGGGGTCGTAGCCGCGGTCGAAGGCCGCCTGGAGCTCCGTGGCCGAGGAGAAGATCACCCCGGGGAAGAACGAGGAGGTGTAGGTCCCGTCGGGGCGTCGGGTCACGTGTCCAGGTCCGAGGTCGTAGGACGCGATGTTCTCGTGGTAGTAGTCGAGCCCGAAGTCGAGGAGCAGGCCCCCCGCGAAGCTCGCGGCGGCGACGTAGGGGTTGCCGTTGGTGGCGGCCAGGATCGCGAGGCTCAAGACCGCGTTGAACGCGACCTGCTCGCCGCTGTCTCCGTCGATCGGCGTGGGGATCGAGGTCCCGAGCTTGGCCTGAGCCAGGCTGATCACCACCGTCTGAACGTAGCCAGCGGCTTCGCTGCTGATCCAGCCCTCGCCCTCGGCGTAGTCGGCGAGCACCGGCAGCGCGACCAGCGGGTCCATGCCCGAGGCGCGGACCTCCTCGGCCACCCAGTCGGGGACCTCGCCCAGGAGCTCGTTGTATTCGCGCCGGATCGCCTGGTCGATCTCGGCCTCGGTCGGATCCTCGGCGGAGGTCCCGCGGGGGTCGTTGAAGCTGACGGGGTTGCCGGCGACGTAGGCGTAGAGGTTCACGCCGCCGCGGTGCCCGATCGGGTCGGGGGTCACGAAGCGCCCGAGGGTCGGCGCGTAGAACCGGGCGCGCATGTCGACCCACCCCAGCTCGCGCTCGAGCGGGCGCCCGGCGAAGCCCAGGGGGCACCAGGCCGGCAAGGTCGAGCTCAGGGCCTGGCCGTAGGGGGCGTAGCGCGCGGCGCCGACGAGCGCGCCCTCGGCGTCGGTGAGCCCCGTGAGGCTCTGGACCTGATCGGTGAGCGGGAAGTGCCACTGCCCTTCGTGCCACAGCGCCAGGGTGTCGTCGAGTCGATCGCCGTGGACGAAGGCGACCTCCACCCCCTCGCTCCCGATCACGCCCGCGAGCTGGTCGCCGTCGTGCACGAAGCGCGCGGTCTGGCCGTCGAGGGTCCGGGCGCTGCGGCGGCCGGCGTGGTCGAAGCTCCAGGAGAGCTCGCGCCCGTCGGCGAGGGTGGCGCCGACGAGCCGCCCCTCGACGTCGTAGGCGAAGCGCGCGCCCGCGGCGCCGCTCAAGCGGCCCCAGGCGTCGTAGTCGAACTCCTGGGCTCCGGCGGCGAGCAGGCGGCCGCCCGCGTCGACGACGCCGAGGTCCACGCGATTGCCGCGAGCGTCGTAGGCGTAGCGCTCGGTCACTCCGTCCGCGGTCGCCTGGGTGATTCGACCCTCCGCGTCGTAGGCGTAGCGAGTGGTCCCGGCGAGGTCCTCGACCTCGGTCAGGCGGCCCGCGGCGTCGTAGCGCAGGGCGCGATCCTGGAGCACGACCTCGCCTTTGGTCGCGCGCTGGCGGATCAGGAGCGCGCCGGCGTAGTCGAAGCGTGTGCTCACGCCGTTGGGGAAGTGGATCGCGCTGCGGCGCCCGTCGGGGAGCAGCTCGCAGCGGATCACGCCGCCGTCGGGCAAGGTCACGGCGGTCAGGCGCCCCTGGGCGTCACGGGCGTAGCGCACCTCGCCCCAGGGGGCGCGCAGCGCGGCGCGGCGGCCCTCGGCGTCGTAGCTCGACTCGAGGGTCACCCCGTCGTCGCTGACCTGCACGCAGCGGCCCGCGGCGTCGAAGGTGCGCCGCGACGTGCCCTGGGGCCCGCGAACCTGGGTCAGGTTGCCCGCGGGGTCGTAGCGGAAGCGCTGGCGCCCCGCGGCCGTCTCGCGGGCCACGAGCTGCCCGCGCTCGTTGTAGACCCGCCGCAGGGTCGCGTCGCCCCGCTGCACGCCGATCACACGCCCGTCGGGGTCGTGGGTCAGGGTGGTGGTGCCCGCGGCGGCGTCGTCCACGACCACCGTGCGCGCGTCGGGGTAGCTGTAGCTGGCGAGGGTGCCCGCGGCGTCGGCGAGCTGGGTCACCCGGCCCAGGTCGTCGTAGCTCAGGCGCACCGGCGCCGCGCCCGCGGCGTCAACGCCCACCAGGCGACCCTCCGGCGAGTAGGTCAAGGTCTGCGCCCGACCGTGGGTCCCCTCGATCCGCACGACGCGCCCGCGCAGGTCCTGCTCGGCCGCGCGCACGAGCTGACCCTCGGCGTCGAGCTCCTCGACCCGCAGCCCACCTGCCGTGCGCAGGTGGCGCTCGAGCCCGCCCCCGGGGAGCCGTCGCGCCACCAGGCGGCCGTCGGCGTCGTAGCTCGCGTCGAGGCCGGTCGGGCCGAAGCGGGTCGTGCCCTGGCTGCTGACGGTGGCGGTCAGGCGCCCGGCGGCGTCGCGCACGAAGCGCACGCGCTCAGCCCCGCGCTCGACCTCCCGCGGCGCGTCGCTGAGGCCCTGGTAGTGGGTGCGCACGAAGACGCTCCCACGTTGACGCAGGGTCACGCGCCCGAGGGCGTCGCGCTCGAGGCGCACGGTCTGACCGCCACGGTCAAAGGTCTCCGCGTTGCCCCGCGCGTCGAAGGTCCGGCGGGAGGTGACCCCGTCGACGACCGTCTCGGCCCAGCGACCGTCGACGTCGAAGCGGTGGGTCACGGCCCGCCCGCCCTGAAGCACCTCGACCTCGAGCGCGTCCTCACCCACGGCGTAGCTCAAGGCCTGCGGGATCACCCGCGGACCGTCGAGCTCCACGACGCGCCCGACCGCGTCGTAGGCGATCCGCGCGCCGCCCTCGGCCAGGTCCACGAGGCGCAGCGCGTCGTCGTAGGCGTAGGCGACCCGCCGGACGCCGTCGTCGACGGCGACCAGCTCGCCCGCCGCGCCGCGGGTGTAGACCACGCGCTGCCCCGAAGGGAGCACCAGGGCCTGGAGCACGCCGTCGACGCGCTCGACGCGCAGGGTGCCCCACGCTCCGCTGAGGCTCGCGACCAGGCCGTTGCCGTCGCGCTCGACGCGCACCTCGGCGTGCCCGCGGCGGATCGTCTGCAGCCAGCCGCGCGCGTCGCACACGTAGGCCTGCCCGCCCATGCCGTAGATCGTGGGGTGCTCGGGGTCGCTGGCGTCGACCCATACGGCGCCGCGGACGCTGACCCAGCTCCGCGCGTCACGCCGCTCGAGCTGCACGAAGGCGCCGCTCGCGGTGCGCACGAAGCCGCCGTCCTCGCGCAGCGCGACGCGCACGCCGAAGCAGGTCGCCCAGTTGCGCCCGAAGTCGAGCAACCCGCCGGCGCGAGGGGCGTAGGTCCGCCGGAGCACGAAGGCCTCCGGGCCGTGGCCGAGCTGCAGGTCGTCGTGGCGCAGGAGCACCGCCCCGCTCCTCGGACTGACGCTCACCTGGTCCAGATCTCGCGCGTCCAGTCCGGACTGCGCGCAGCACACGCCGGCCGCGACCAGCGCGGCGACCACCCCTGCTTGGATCCTCATGAGACGCCCTTCCTTCCTTCCATTCAGCTCCATTGCAAAGCCGACTCCTGCCGTAACGCATTGAGAATCGGATCCTTATGCGTCTCCGCTGCGTCCCAAGGGACCCTCGCAGGGGGAAATGCGAGCGACTATGAAAAGGGAGACGCCGCCGAACAGGGGGCTCCGCCACAGGACTTACGCCGGTGTGCCGGGGCCCTCGTTAGACTCGGCGCATGAGCGAGTCCCCGCAGGTCACCGTGTGCGTGCCGCACTGGCAGGCGCTGACCCTGATCCGCCCCTGCCTCCGCGCCTTGCGCAAGCGCACCCGCCCCGGGCTCGCGCACGTGATCGTGGTCGACAACGGGTCGCGCGACGAGAGCCTCGACTACCTCCGCGCCCTCGACTGGATCGAGCTCGTCGAGCGCCCTGAGGAGGGCCCCGAGGGCTGGCCCGAGAACGCTTTTAGCGCCTGGGACGCGGGCCTCGCGCGAGCCCAGACGCCCTACGTGCTGACCCTGCACTCGGACGTGTTCGTGCTCGACGAGGGCTGGCTCGACCCGCTGCTCGTGGCCCTCGAGGACCCGACCGTCGCCGGCGCGGGCCCCTGGAAGCAGGAGCAGGGCGGGGCGCTCTACCGCCTGCAGCGGCGCCTGGTCGCAGGCGCGCTGGACCGGCTCCGCGGCCGCCAGCTCGCCGACGGCGAACGCTACCCGCGCGACTACTGCGCGCTGTACCGCACCCAGGTCCTGCGCGAGCGCGGGCTGACCTTCCGCCCGATCCACGGCAAGGGCGGCGGCTACGCGATCGCGCGCCAGCTGTGGGACGAGGGCCACGCGACGCGGGTCGTCGACCTGCAGGGCTTGGTGCAGCACGTGGGCCACGGCGTCGCGTTCACCGACCCCGAGCGCTTCCCCCCCCGCGAGCGCGAGCGCGCGCGCCGACGCTGGGGCAAGGTCGCCAGGGCGCGCTGGTTCCAGGACCTGCTGGCCGCCGACGAGTTGGACCGGTGACTCCAAGCTCTTCCCTCCTGGCGAGTTGCAAAAAGCACCGAACCGAGCCCCGCCGACCTGGCTCTTAGGGGTAGAGGCCGCGTGGACGCCGAGCTGTTGGAGAATCTGCAGCGCGCGCAGGAGGGTGACTTGGACGCTTTCTGCTACGTGGTCACGGCGCACCGCGCGGCGGCCCTCGGCGCGGCGCGCTCGATCCTCGAGGACTGGCACCAGGCGGAGGACGCCGTCCAGGAGGCGTTCCTGATCGCCTTCCGCAAGCTGCCCGACCTGCGCGTGCTGGCCGCGTTTCCCGGGTGGCTGCGCGCGATCGTGCGCTCGGCGGCGATCCGGGTTCGACGCCGCACTCGGCCTGAGCTGGCGGTCGAGGACCTCGACCCCGCCGCGGACCGCGCGCGCGACGTCGTCGACGACGCTGTGTTGCGCGCCGAGCAACGCGCGCTGGTGCGGGCCGCGGTCGCCGAGCTCAGCCCCAGGGCGCAGGGCGCGATCGAGCGCTACTACCTGCGCGGGCTCTCGATTCAGCAGACCGCGGACGAGCTGGGGGTCCCCCCCGGCACCGTCAAGCGTCGACTCTACGAGGCGCGGGAGCGCCTTCGCGGGCGCCTGGTTGGCCTGCTCGACCTCTCCCCTCGCACTCCCACCCCCCGAGCAGGCAGCGGCCTGCGCTTTCCGCTCTAGGAGGTCGCCGTGTCCACCGTTCAAGACAGCTTCGTCAAGCTCGTGCGCGAAGCCTACAGCGCCGGCGGCGCCGACCTGCACCTCGCCCCCCGGCAGGTCCCGCGCATGCGGCAGGACTTGAAGCTCGTGCCCGTGGGAGAGACCCCCTTCTCCCCCCAGGACCTCGAGTCCCTGGCCCGGGAGCTCTTCGGCCCCGCGGCGCTCGAGCGGCAGGTGCGGGAAGGCAGCGTCCAGCGCCGCATTCCGCTGGACGCCGCGGTCAGCGGACTCGCGGGACGCGCGACCTTGACCCAGACCGCCGGCTGCTACAGCATCTCGCTGCGCCTGCTGGTCGCGGGCACGCCGGCGACCCTGGAGATGATGTCGGCCCCTGAGGTGCTCAAGGACCTGCTCGCCGCCTCGGGCGGACTGATCGTCGTCTCGGGCCCCCACGCCTCGGGCAAGACGAGCACGCTGCACGGCATGCTCGACTGGATCAACGCCAACCGCGCGGCGCACATTGGCACGGTGGAAGACCCGCTCGACGTCTTGATCCAACCCAAGCTCTCGCTGCTGCAGCAGCGCGAGGTCGGCACCGACGTCCCCGACGTCCCCGCCGGAATCGCGGCTGCCCTCGCGCAGAGCGTCGACGTGCTCATGGTCGCCGCGCTGAACACCCTCGAGTCGCTCTCGGCCACGCTCCACGCCGCGGAGACGGGGCAGCTCGTGTTGACCCAGATCCACGCCAACTCCGCCGAAGAGGCCCTCGAGCGGATCGTCGAGGCGACCCCCGAGAGCATGCACGCCATGGTCCGCCGCTCGCTGAGCCAGACCCTGCTCGGGGTCACCTGCCAGCGCCTGCTGCCTCGGAAGCCCCGCGGCCGCGTGGCGGTTCACCAGGTGCTCCTGGCCGACCCCGCGCTGCGCACGGCGCTCGCGCGAGGAGGCCCGCTGAGGGGCTTCGGCGCGCCAGGCTCGGTGACCCTCCGCGACGAGATCGACGCGCGCCTCGCGGAGGGGTTGATCAGCGAGGAAACCGCCGCCGCCGCACGCGCCAGCCTGCCCCGCGACTAGCCCGCACTCCTCACCACTCGCTCCGCTCGTGGATTCGAAGTGCGGCCAGCAGTGTTGCTTGAGACAGTGAGACCCGGCCTGCGGCCGGGTACACACTGTCGCTTGCGCCTCGCTCGCGGCGGCAGAGCCGCCGACTCGCTCCGGCGCAGCCCGCCTGCTGCGCAGGCGGCTACCCCGCAAACTCACCA
>JAGQRJ010000447.1 GCA_020425635.1 Planctomycetota bacterium
AGGATCACCGCGGGCGCGTCGCGGGCGCCGCGGTCCGCGCGCTGGAGTCCATGACCGACATGCGCTGGGGCAACGACGTCCTCGCCTGGAAGCGCTGGTACGGCCAGGAATACGGCCGCTAGTCTCGTTCGCGCGGCTTGCCCGGATCGCTCTCTCACCACGTCGTGGCGCCCTCGTGGGCGGCCATTAAGCCCGCCCGCGCGCGCGCACGACCCCGCGGGTCGGGACGACGGAGTACATGCGACGAGGGCCCCGCAGGGCCCTCGAAGGTGGCTCGGCGCGGGGCGCGGGCTAGTCGGCCGAGGTGCGCTCGAGCTTGGCCTTGGACTGGGCGACGGTGCGCATGAAGGCGACGCGGATGTCGAACTTCTCCTTGCCCTCCTTCTGCTTCTTGGGCTCCACGATCTCGAGGCTCAAGACGTCCTGGAGGTCCACCGAGCGGGTCTTGAGCTCGATCGGGATCGGCTTGCCGTCCTTGGGGAGGCCCTCGCCGGTGATCACGAGCGCGATCGGGCGCTCGCCGTCGAAGGCGAAGCCGAAGTTCCAGGTGCCGACCGGGATCCGCTTCGAGCGCAGCTTGAGCGGGACGAGGGCTTCGATCGTGCCCAGGTTGGCGAGGTTCTCGTTGAGCATCTCGGTGATGTCGTTTTGGAACATGCCGATGTACTGGTCGATGTCCGTGTTCGGGGGCAGCTGCCCGAGCTTGCCCGACTGCTGGAGGATCTCGGCGATCTTCTTGGGGTTGGTCGGCATCTCCTTGTAGGTGATCTTCACGATCCCCTCGAGGGAGACCGTCTTCTCCTCGGAGGAGGCGAGCACGTCGGCGACGCCTTGCTTGACCTTCTCCTTGATCTCCTTGGGGTCGATGTTCGGGGGCACTTGCCCCCAGCTCGTGGCCGCGACGAGGGGGATCAACGCCGCGGCGAAGGAATGGGCTCGCATGGAAACGCTCCTTGGAGGCGACTTATGCGCCGCTTCACCCTAGCCGGGGGGGCCTCCCCCGGCAACCTGATCCGGGACCCTGACGGACTGCTCGCAGGGAGGATTCAGCCGGCCAGGAAGAAGTCGCGGCCTTCGGTGAGGCCTGCCTCGCGCAGCCAGCCGCGGACCCGCTGGCGGGCGCCCCACGCGTTCACACAGCTGAAGACGAGCGCGTCTCCCCGGCGGCGGACCCCCTCGGCGTGCGGGAGTACCTCGATCCCGTAGGGGGCGCGCCCGACCTTCTTGGGGTCGACCTCCCAGAACGCCTGGAGCTCGACCCCGCGCTGGAGCAGCTGACGCGCCAGGCGCCGCCCGGCGGTCCCCGCGCCCACGAGGCACACGGGGCGCCCGCCGACGAGCGCCGCGAGGGCCTCGGCGCGCACCCGGGCGAAGCCGTCGGGGCGGTAGCGAGGGTCGCGGCGGGAGGCCCGGCCTTCGCCGTCGCGCCAGAACAAGAGCGTGCGCGGCACCTTCGCCAGGCGCAGGCCGGCGCCGAGCATGCGCAACCAGAGGTCGTAGTCCTCGGGGCCGGCGATCGCCCGGTAGCCCCCTATGCGCTCCAGCGGCTCGGCGCGCAGGAGGACCGAGGGGTGGGCGAGCGGGCTCTCCACGAAGCGCTCGCGGGCCATGTCGGCGTGGGTCCGCAAGCCGTTCAGCCAGCGGTCGTAGCGCAGGCGGCCCGGGGTGACGTGCGGGAAGGAGCGGACCAGGCTCCCCACGGCCGCGACCCGCGGGTCGCGGTCGAGCGCGCGCTGCTGGAGCTCGAGTCGCTGGGGGTGGGCGAGGTCGTCGGCGTCCATGCGCAACAGGTAGCGACCTTCCGCGGCGGCGCGGCCCAGCTCCAGGGCCGCCACGAGGTCGGGGGGGCCTTCGCGGCGGAGCACGCGGATTCGGGAGTCTGCGGCCGCCGCCCGCTCGAGGAGCTCCGGGCTGCCGTCGGTGGAGGCGTCGTCGACCGCCACGACCTCGAACCCGCGCTCGGTCTGCCAGGCCAGGCTCTCGAGGCAGGCCGGGAGCGTCTCGGCGGCGTTGTGAACCGGCAGCAGGACCGAGGTCCGCGCGGGGGTCAGCGCTTGGCGCCCAGCAGGTGCTTGAGGCGGGCCTCGAGGTTGGCGTTCTCGCGCTTGGTGCGCGCGACCTCGACGTCCAGCGCCTCGAGCTTGATCGGGTCGAGGCCGGGAGGCGCCGCCTGCCGGGCCGCCACCGCCGCCGAGACCGCTTCGCGCGCAGCCGCGAGCTCTTCGCGCAGGTCTGCCTCGGCCTTGGCGCGCTGCACCTCGACCTGAGCCTCCACCTGGCGGGCCCGCTCGCCCAAGGGAGAGTCTCCCTCGCTGGCCTTCTGGATCGCTTCGTCCAGGCGCTCCTCTCCGGGGCTCGCCTCTCCGGCCGCACGAGAGACGCGCAGCGCGAGCAAGCGCTTGACGGTCTCGTTGCCGAACTCCTGGATCCGGTCGTCTTCGAGGCCGAGCCCGGCTTCGTCGCCTGCCTGGCTGGCGAGGATCAGGATCAAGCGCGCGGCGAAGGCCCGCTTGGCGCGCTCTCGGCGGACGTCGAACTTGGTCGCCGTGGGGTCGGGCTTGAGCTCGTGGTTGAGGGTCGAGAACAGGTTCCCGAGGACCTCCGGAAACAGGATCGCGTCGAGGCGCGCGACCACGGAGACCAGGGGGCGGGTGAGCACGTCCTGGATCGCGGGGTTCTCCGAGTAGTAGAGCGGCTCGAGGGCCAGGCGGAAGGCGCGGGCCGAGCGCTTGGCGAAGCTCGCCTGCTGGGCCGAGTAGTCCTCGAGGGGCATGCGCCAGCCCGCGGAGCTCGCGTCCGGGGCGGTCGGCAAAAGCAGGCCCGCGAGGGTCGCCTCGGCCATTTGGCGCACCTCGTCGCGGAGGTCCTCGCCGTCGAGGCTGCGCGGGTCGGGCAGGGGCGGGTCGTCGGGGTCGCTCGGGTAGCCCTCGATCCCCGGCTGCTGCTGGGCCAGGCGGATCAGCGCGGTGATCAAGCGGTCGGACTCCGCGGTGGGGGGGACCGCGGCGGGGTCGGTGGCGAGGGCGTGCCAGCGCGGGTCGACGCCCTCGGTGGGGTCCTCGGCGTTGAGCTGGATCAGCCACCACGTGGGGTAGTTGCGGATCACCCGCAGCGCCTCGAGGGCGAGCTCGCTCGGGGTCGGGTCGAGCCGCGAGCGCGGATCCAGCCGGCGCTGACCGCCCTTGCTCTCCAGCAAGGACTGATAGCGCGGGATCAGCTGGCGGCGCACGTCCTCGCGCAGCTTGTCGAGCTTGCCTTCGACCTCGTCTACCGCGTCCTTGCGGAAGTGGTCGTAGTTGCAGGCGACCCCGGGGGCGGCCTGCTCGAGGATCGCGATCAGCTCGCGCCGCGCGGCGCGCCCGAGCTCCCGGTAGTGGCGGCGGGTCCAGCCCTTGTAGTCGTGCTTGAGCGGCTTTCCGTCGCCGTCGAGGGCCGGCGGCGCCGGGATCTTGGCCAGCGCACAGAGGAAGCCGACCCCGAACCGGCATTGGGCAGGAAAGTCGAGCTCCGAGCGGTCTTGGGGGTCGGGGTAGCGCCGCTCGAGCTCCTCCTCGAGCTGCTCGCGGTGGGAGGCGGCGAGGGCGGCCCCGGTCAGCAGCGACCGCACGGCCTGCTCGGGGGTCTGCACGAAGCGGATCGGGTGGAAGGCGGGGCGGTAGCGCTGCAGGTCTTCCGCCGGCTTCGAGCCCTTGATCCGCTTCAGCATGTCCGCGTGGCTCTCCCCCTCTTCGGGCACGGGGTCGGCCATGGCCGACTCCGGGGGGGTCGCCACCAGCTCGGTCAGCAGGAAGGGGAGCCAGCCCTCGAGGCGCGCCTCGGCCCGCTCCTCGGCGGTCTCCTTGGGGGGGAGGGCGGACGCGGAGACGAGGGCCAGGTCGCCCCGGGGATCCAGCAGGAGCTGGATTCGCTCCTTCCAGCGCTTGCTCGCGAAGTTCTTGCGGCTGGAGAACATGAACTCCATGTCGAGGTAGGAGTCGACCTCGTGCTCGATGTCCTGGACCTGCTTGCAGGCGATCCAGATCGGAGAGCCGACCTCGACCTCACGCGAATCGGGGCTCTTCCGCGTCCAGGGCTGCACGAACAGCCGCTCGCTCCCGACCGTGGCCACGTCGACGTCGACGATCCGGCCGCGGAGGTAATACATGACCTTGGGGCCTCGCTTGCCCTCGAACAGACGCAGGGGCTTCTCGAGCCGGTTTCCGATCTGCTTGACGATCGCGTCGTCGTTGCGCAGCCAGATCACGTCGGCCTGCGCGCAGGTCGCAGCCACCAAGAGCATTCCGAGTATCAGGCGCGCCATGGGCATGCTTCCTCACCACCGCTGCGGCAATCCTACGCGCTGGTGGTGCTGAATACTGCCCACCAGATGTCCAATCCACGCCATAAAGCGAAGCCTGTGCCCGACGTAAGGGCCTGCGGCAGCCCAAAAGTCGCTTTGGCGCGCGCCTTGCTGTGACGGAGGTGAGACGAATCCCGGGAGGATTTCGAAAAAATTTGTGTCCGTGGCGCACTTCGACCGTCCTTAGGGGTGTGAAGGGTGAGCACCGGGACCCTGAACGCGGCGGGAGGAGGACGCATGAGCAAGTATGAAGTGGGTGTCGTTTACACGCGGGGCGGTTGCTATCTCTTGGCGGTCTCGACGGACACGTTGATCACCTTCGAGGACGGTGAGCCGCGTGAGGCCAAGCCGAGCAAGCGCGGGGTCGAGGCCGTGCGGTCGCTCTCGGTCGAGCAGCTGTGCACGCGCTGGGGGGTGACCCTCGACGCGCTGGACAAGGCCACCGCGAAGTACCTCGCGCCGTCCATTGAGGGGATCCAGCCGCGCCCCCGGGGCTCGCGTCGTCGACGCGCCGCGGCCGACGAGTTCGCCTGGAAGGAAATGCGCACGATCCGCCTGCTGCACGCTGGCTAGGGCGCTGGGATCGAGCACACACGAGCACGGGCGGGGAGGAATCCCCGCCCGCGTCGTTTGGTTGCGGCGGGAGGTGCCTCGCGCTCAGGCCTTGCGCTTGGTGACGAGGAAGTCCTCGATCACCATGAACTCGAGGCCGCAGCCGTAGAACATGGCGATCGCGTCTTCGGGGCTACACACCATGGGCTCACCTCGCCGGTTGAGCGAGGTGTTGATCACCACCGGCAGCCCGGTGCGCGCGTGGAAGGCGCGCAGCAGAGCGTCGAAGCGCGGGGCGCGCTCGGGGGTGACGAGCTGCGGGCGCGCGGTGCCGTCGACGTGCACGACCTCGTGGATCCGATCCTTCCACTCGGGGCGCACCCCGAAGGTGAAGGTCATGAACGGCGAGTCGTGGGTGTTGTCGAAGATCTCTGGGGCGTACTCCTTGAGCACCGAAGGGCAGAACGGGCGCCAGTGCTCACGGAACTTGATCCGCGCGTTGATCTCGTCGGAGACCCCCTTGACCCCCGGGTTGCCGAGGATGCTCCGCTGGCCGAGGGCGCGCGGGCCAAACTCCATGCGCCCCTGGAACCAGGCGAGGACCTCGCCCGCCGCGAGCAGCTCCGCCGCCTTGGCCGGGGCGTCGCTCAGCACCTCGTAGGGGATCCGGAACTTGTCCAGCGCGGCCCGCACCTCGTCGTTGCTGTAGCTCGGGCCGAGGGCAGCGCTGGTCATGGGGCGCAGGCGCTCGCCGCGGGCTACCGCGGCGTGGGTCGCGGCGCCGAGGGCGATCCCCGCGTCGCTCGAGGCGGGCTGCACGTAGAGCTCGGTGACCAGGGGGTGCTCGATGATCTTGCGGTTGAGGCGCACGTTGAGCGCCACACCGCCCGCGTAGGCCAGGCGTCCGCCGTTGCGCTGCAGGGGCTCCTTGAGGAAGCGCTCGATCAGACCCAGGGTGACGTCCTCGAGCATCTTCTGCGTGGCCGCCGCGATGTGGATGTACGGCTCCCGCAGGGCGTCGCCCTCCCGCGGGGGCCCGAGCTCCTTGACCATGTCCTTGGCGTAGTGCTTGCCGGCGTAGCGGTGCTTCTTGCTCACCCACACCCGGCGGTCGTCGCAGCGGAAGCCGTTGGGGGTCGCCTTGAGCATGTCGTGCAGGTCGATCTTGCTCGGGTCGCCGTAGGGCGCCATGCCCATGACCTTGTATTCGCCGTTCATGGAGTCGAAGCCGAGGTACTCGGTCATGGTCGAGTAGAACAGCCCCAGCGAGTCGGGCTTGAGGACCTCCTTGAGCTTCTTGATCCTGCCGTCTGCGAGGCCCTCGGCCATGAGCGTCGAGGTGACCTCGCCCTCGCCGTCGGCGGTCAGGATCGCGGCCGACTCGAAGCCCGAGAGGTGAAACGCCGAGGAGGCGTGCGCCAGGTGGTGCTCGACGAAGGCCGTCTCGATCGCGGGGTCGATCCCGACCTTGATCAGCGTCTCGTGCAGCGCGCCCACTCGCTTGCGCTGGAGCTTCTCGAGCTTGGTGAACGAGCGCAGGGCCTTCGAGGGCGACTTGGGGAAGGCGCGCCGCGCGTACTCCCAGCGCTTCTCGCGCAGGATCTGGCTCGACCAGGGGTAGGCCACGAGGTCGATCTCCTCGGGCTTGATCCCTGCCTGCTCGAGGCAGAACGTGGCCGCGCGCACCGGGTGCTGGCCGAAGGCGTGTTTCTTACGCGAGAAGCGCTCTTCCTCCGCCGCCGCGACGACCTCGCCGTCGATCAACAGCGCAGCCGAGGGGTCGTGGAAGGAGGAGCAGCCGATTCCGAGGATTTTCACGCCCGCAGGTTAACCGGGCGAGCCAGGGTCGGGGAAGCCCCGACCGGTCGGACGTCGACGCGAGCGGGGGGGCGCCTCAGCGCGGGCGGGGGGGGCTGTCGGGCGCGTTGCCGCGCCGGGGCCAGATCAGGGGCACGGGGAGGTTCTCGCCCTCGCCGTCCCGGGGGCGGACGTGCTGGAGCAGGGTGTCCTTGGCCTTGTCGTAGGCCACGCGCCCGTTGACCACGGTCCACTCGACCAGGGTCTGGTAGTGCAGCAGGTCGCCCTTGACGATCACCGCGTCGAGGTCCTTGCCCACCTCGAGGGTGCCCACCCGGTCGGCGATCCCCAGCAGCCGGGCGGGGACGATCGTGATCGCTTCGAGCGCGGCGTCCTCCGAGAGTCCGCCGCGCATGGCGAAGGCCGCCTCGAGCGGGAACGTGAGCAGGTCGCCGCCGGCGAGGCCGCCCATGCTGATCCCCGGGCTCCGGGGCAGGATCGCCACCTCGACCCCGTGCTCGTGCAGCCGGGCCGCGTTCTCGATCGACCAGCCGTTTTCGGCCATGCGGTCGGGGTCGGGCTCGCGCCGCTCGCGCGGGGTCGCCACGACGCTGATCCCCGCGCGGCCCAGCTCGCCCGGCAGGGTCCAGCCCTCGACCGCGCCCTTGACCACCGCGCGGAAGCCGAAGCGCAGGGTGAGGCGGGTCAGCGCGCGCAGGTCCCCCGCCGTGTCGGCGTTGACCAGCGCGCGCTTGGTGCCCACGAGCAGGTCCCGGTAAGCGGCGAACTTGCCGCGGAGGAACTTCGAGTCGGGCTCCTTGGCCTCTTCGCCCCGAGCCTTGGCCGCCGCGGCGATCTTGCTGTCGCGCAGGTAGGCCTCGACCCGCGCCAGGTCCTCCCGCAGCCGAGCGCGCAGGCTGGCCTGACTGATGTCGATCCGCACGAGGCCCGACTCCCCGAGGTCGTGGCCCTCGAGGGTGCCCCAGGTCAGCTTCGCGAGCTGGCTCCCGGCGCCCACGGTGGTGATCCCGGTGGCGAGGGCCAGGTTGAGCTCGAGGCCGAACACGTCGGTCGAGTCCCCTGGTTGCTGCCCCACGATCCCCCGCGAGTCGAAGGCGACGAGGCCGGGGTAGACCCGGTAGCCCGTGACGTCGAGGACCTCGGCGTCCGCGGGCACCACCACGTGAGTCCCGACGGCGACGATCCTGCCGTCCTTGCCGAGCACGGTCGCTCCCTCGAGCCAGGCGCCGGCCTGATACACCGAGCCCCCGCGGAGCGCGAACCAGCGCGGCGCGTCGTCTTCGTCGTCCTCGCCTGCGGCGTCTTCGCCGCCCTCGGCGTCGGCGCCGTCGGCCTCCGCCGGGGCGGGCTCGTCGTCGGCCGCCGCGAGGGGCCAGGGGAGCTCCTGGCTCGTGGCCACGCCGGACACGAACGCCAGCCCGAGGGCGATCCACAGTGCGCGCTTCATCGAGACACCTCGCGAGTCCACGCCTTGTTGGCGCCGATCCAGACCTGCTCCACCCGGGCTCCGACCTGGAGCGGGTCGCCGTCGAGCACGACGAAGTCGGCGCGCTTGCCGACCTCGAGGCTGCCCAGGAGGTCAGCGACCCCCGCGGCCTCCGCGGCGTGCAGGGTCAACCCCTTGAGCGCGGCGTCGCGCGACAGGCCCTCGCCGACGAGGAGGGTCACGTCGTCGAGCAGCGCGTCGTAGCCCGCGCGAGCGTCGAACACCGGCACGAAGGCGACCTTGCAGCCGGCGCGGCTGAGCTCCTCGGCCAGGTTCACGCGCACGAAGGTCGACTCCTCGACCGAGATCGCGGGGTGCAGTAGCACCAGCTCCTGCTCCTCGCCCAGGCGCTCGACGACCCGGAAGAAGTCGGTCTGAATCGAGCGTGTGCTGCGGTTGGGCGCGAAGAACACCGGGCGCTGCGGCCACTCGACCTCGGCGCAGACCTCGTCGAAGTGCACGAGGTCGCTGGCGCGGCCGAGCTCCACGAACAGCCGCGGGGCGGCCTTGTCCTTGCGCAGCAAGTCGACGAAGGGGGCGACGGCCTCGGGGATCGGCGGCGGGTTGAACTTCGTGGTGTCGACCGGGGCGGTCGAGCTCTGGCCCTCGGCGGCTCCGGCCATGAGCGGCGCCCGAGGAGGCTGCGGGGGACCCCGCCGCGGCCCCCGCCGCGGGGGGCGCTTCCCTGACGGGCGCTCGGGCGCGGCGCCCGGCTTCCCTGCGTCGGGCTTCGTCTTCTTCTCCCACTCGGCCTTGGCCTTCTCCTCCTTCTCGATCGCCTGCTCCGCGGCCTTCAGCGCCCCGCGCAGGGTGCGCTTGTTGCCGGGGAGCGCGTCGAAGCCGACCCGCAGGTAGCCCGGGTCGAGCAGGATCCGCTCGGCCGGCGCGCCGGGGTGGGTGTGCACCACGACGGCGCGGCCTGGGAGGTCGCTGCCCTCGGGGTAGACCGCCGCGGCGACGACCCCGGCCTCGAGCAGGCCGTCCCACGCGTCGGGGCGCACGACGAGCTCGATCGCGGCCCGCTGCTGCACCTGGTTGCCCCGCCGGGTGTAGCCGCGCAGGCCGAAGCGCGTCCGCGGCGCCACCAGCCCGGGCATGAGCACCCGCTCGCCGAGGTCGAACTCCTTCGCGCCCTCGGGGACCTCGATCCGCTGGCCGACGGCCTGGATCTTGCCGTCCTTGGCCACGATCATGCCCGGGGCGAACTCCTCGCCGGAGACGGTGATCACGCGGGCGGCGCGGATCACGACGAGCTCGGGCTCGTCGGCCAGGGACGCGCTGCACACCAGGGCGGCGAGCGCGAGCGAGAGGGAGGTCGAGCTACGCACTAGAACCGCCGATCCTGGCGAGCGTCGTAGACGACCTCACCTTGCACGATCGTCATGAGGCAGGCGTGCCGCGGATCGAGGGGGTCTCCGGTCCATACGCCGAAGTCCGCGGCCTTGCCGACCTCGAGCGAGCCGACCATGCCGTCGATCAAGAGCGCCCGCGCGGGATAGATCGTGAGCCCCTTCAGCGCGAGGTAGGGGTCGAACCCCAGCCTGCAGCCGATCGTCGCTTGCAGGCTCAGCTCCTCTTGCGGCACCACGGGGGCGTCGGTGTTGAAGCCCAGCTTGCGCACGCCGTTCTCGAAGTAGCGCTGCGCGCAGCCGAAGATCCGCCGCTGGGTGCGGTCGAAGTAGAACTGCCGCGGGCCGACGATCGTGTAGAGGTCGCGCTCCACGACCAGCGCCGAGGTGCGGTAGCCGTCGAAGGTCGAGTGGTCGAGCACGACCCGCAGCCCGTAGGTGTCGTGGAGCTGCGTGATCGTCTTCTGCACGACCTGGTACATCTGGGTGTGGACGGTCACCGGGATCTCGCCGCGGAACAGGGGGCGGAAGTCCTCCCACACCAGGTTCCGCGGGGGCGGGGCGAGCCCTTCGCCGCGGGCCTTGGCCGCCTCGTACTCGGTCCAGCTGTCGTGGTAGGCCCGCGCCTTGGCCAGGGTCTGCCCGAGGTTCCAGTTCATGTAGGTGCGGCCGACCCCGAACCAGTAGCGCTCGGGGTTCCCCGCCTGGGCGATCTTCAGCGAGCCGGGGGCGCGCACGGTCATGGCTTCGACGGTGTCTCCCGCGGTGCGCGCGATCGTGCCGAAGCCGCCCATGTTGTTGCCGCTGCCCGGGATCAGCATGACCGTGGTCACGCCGCCAGCGCGCGCGTTCTTCAGCAGCTCGTTGTTGGGCGTCAGGGTGTCGACGGTCCGGAGCCCCGGGTTCGTCAGGTAGACCCCGTCGTTGAGGTCCGCCAGGGAGCCGGCCACGTGGTTGTGGCAGTCGATCAGGCCGGGCATGAGCCAGCGGTCGTGGGCGTCGATCACCCGGGCGCCCGCGGGCACCTCGACCTCGCCGCGTCGGCCAATCGCGGTGATCTTGCCGCCCTCGATCAGCACGACCGCGTCGTTGATCACGCGGTCGGCGTCGTCCATGGTGAGCACCTTGCCCGCCTCGATCGCCGTCACCGCAGGCTGGGCGTGGGCCGCGCAGAGCGCCCCGAGCCACGACGCCGCCAGGATTGCGCGCTTCATTCGGCCTCCTCCGTCAAGATCCGTCCGCCCACGATCACCGCCTCCAGGCGGCTCTCGGCCGCGAAGGGCGAGCCGCTCCAGACCAGCAGGTCGCCGTCTTTGCCGACCTCCAGGCTGCCGACTCGGTCGTCGATTCCCAACATGCGCGCCGGCTGGCGCGTGAGCGCAGCCAGCGCGTGCCCCGGCGAGAGCCCGCGCTGCACGGCGAGCACGCCCCGCCAGGGGAGCTCGGCCGCGCCGTCCTCCGCGTCGCTGAAGAACGCGAGCGGGACGCCAGCGCCGGCGACGTGAGCGGGGGGCGAGGTCTCGACCCCGGCCCGCACGATCAGCGACTCCGGGGCCAGCATGACCCCCAGGGCGCCCGCGTTGAGCTCCTCGGCCAGGAGGTCCGCGTCGCTGAGCCCGATCACCACCACGCGCAGCGATTCGCCGCTGAGCGCCTTCAGCGCCTCGCGGGCCACGGCCAGGTCGCTGACCTGCAGCGCCACGATCGCGTCGCCGTCCAGGGCCTGACGCAGCGGCTCGAGGGCGGCGTTGACCACGGGCGCGGGCGGGCGTCCGCCGCGCCGCCGCTTCAGGTTGAGCTTGATCTCGGGCATGGTGCGCTCGGTGCGCGAGGCCTCGAAGTTGACCGCGAACGGGCCGACCTTGAGCGACCCCGCGAGGTGGTCCTCGGCGTCGAGCTCCGCGGTGATCACCGGGTTGCCGAAGGGGCTCTCCACGGGCGCCTTGATCTCGAGGGTCACGGTCGTGCCCTCGAGGGATCCGTCGAGCTCGGAGTCGGGGGACCCCGGGACCGTGGCCACGCCCTTGAGGGTGCGCCCGTCGGACTGGAGCGCGAGCTTCATTTCGCCCGTCTGGGGTTCGGGCAAGGGATCGCCCGAGATCGTGAAGCTCCAGGTCCCCGACACCGGATCGGGCTTCGCCTCTTGCTCCTCGGCCACCGGCTCAGGGGCCGCCTCGACCTTCTGCTCGCTCGCCTGCTGCTGCTCCCACTTGGCGAGGGCCTCGCGGTACTTAGCCCATTGCTGGGCGTAGGCGCGCGCGGCCTTGATCCGGCCGAGCACGGCGCCCGCCGCGTTCCCTGGGTCGTCACGGGAGAGGTCGAAGGCCAGCCCCACGACCTCCTTGAGGACCATGCCTCGGCGCCGGTCGGCGGGGTCCCACTCCGCGGTCTTGATCGCCGCGATCCGCGACCCCTCGCTCGAGAGCTGCCAGGGGGCGAGTCCGACCGTGGTCACGCCCGCCCGGGCGACGCGCAGCAGGGCCTCGTCCTCGCGCGCGATCGCGCCGTGGATCGGGACGCCGGCCTTCGGCGCGCTGCGGTCGAAGTGCAGCCCCACGTGGCCGTAGGCGTCGACGAAGCCGGGGGTCACCACCGCGTCGGGACCCGCGTCGATCACCCTCGCCCCGCGGGGCACGAAGACCGTGCTCCCGATCGCCGCGATCCGGCCGTCTTGCACGAGCACGGCGCCGTCTCGGATCGCGTCGCCGGCGGCGGTGAGGATCGTCCCCGCGCGCACGACCACGGCGCGCGCCTCGGGGGCGCGATAGACCTGCGCGCCGTCGATCCAGGTCTCCAGCACGTGGCTCTCGCTCGACCACGGCGCGCCGTTGAGCAGGACGAAGTCGGCGTCGTAGCCCTGGGCCAGGCGACCGACGCGCTGCCCGACGGCGAGGATCTCGGCGGCCTCGGTCGTGATCGCGCGCAGCGCGCGCTCGGGGCTCAAGCCCCCGCGGATCGCGTAGCCCGCCGCGAGGCGCAGCTCGAGCTCGCTCCCGGCCGGCGGCACGAGCGCGAAGCGGACCCCGGCCGCGCTCAGGCGGCTCGGCGTGTCGGCCCGGACGTCCAGGCGGTCGGGGTGTGTGCCCCGGTCACGCTCGTCGCGGCGCAGGTCGGCGCCGACCTCGTAGACCACCGGGAGGCCCGCCGCGGCGAGCTGAGAGGTCAGGGCGTGGCCTTCGCTCACACCCTCGAGCACGAGCTCGACCTCGAGCGAGCGCGCCAGCTCGAGGGCCGCGCGGATCTGGGCTGCGCGGCGCGCGCCCACGCGCAGCTCGCCGCTGACGACGGCCGCCGCGATCTCGGCCAGGTCGGCGTCGTAGGCGGGGCGGTCGGCGCCGCCAGCCTCGCGCTCGAGGTCGTAGCGCAGCGCGGCCTGGATCTGGCGGCGCAGCTCGGGCAACAGGCCCGCGCGGGAGCTGGGACGCTGGGGAAGGAAGGGCACGATCTGCACGTCCGAAGACGACGGCGTCGGGATCTCCCCCCGGGGCGGCGGGTTGAGCGCGCCCTCGTCGAGGTGGGCGCACAGCGCCCCCCGCGGGTTGATCACGCGCCCCGTCGCGGGGCCTCCGAGCTTGACCACACCGCCCCGCCCCGTGATCAGGCGTCCGCGGCCGGGGTGCCAGAACGCGGTCGTGATCCCCTGCTCGAGGTAGCGCGCCGCGGGTTGGTAGGGGTCGTAGGCGTCGACGGCGTTGAAGCGCGCGCCGAGCGAGTCTGCGTCGCGGCGGCCGGCGTAGGGCGTCAGGCGCGCGAGCACGAAGCCCGGCGCGACGCAGAGGTGCGGGCGCGAGATCTGGGGCAGGTCCGTGGGCAGCGGGCGGGTGCCCTGCTTGAACACCTCGGCGATCTTGCCGTCGCGGACGACGACGACCCCGGGGCGATAGATCGCCTCGCCGGTGTAGACCGCCCCCGCGATCAGGGTGAAGTCACGCTCGGGCACCGGCTCGACAGGGGCCGCCGTGGCCCAGGTCGAGAGGACCGCGCAGACGAGGAGCGCGCGGACCAAGCTCACTTCTCTCCTCCGTGCTGCTCGTGCTCGTGCTCGCCGGGAGCCTTGTCGTCGTGCGGCCCATCCTGGGGTTGCTCGGGCCCAGGCCGCTTCTCGTCGGCGCCGCGCTCCTGCTCGCCGGGGGTCTGCTGGTTCGGGTCGCCGGGGTCCTTGTCGGCGTCGTTGGGCTGGAGCTCCTCCTCGCCCTCGTGGGGCTTGTGCTCGCTCATGGGTCCCGAGCCCTCGCTGCCCGAGAGCAGGCGCTCGAGGCGCACGTCCTTCGAGCGCTCGTAGACCACCTCCCCGCCGAGCAAGACCTGCTCGACGTGCGTGCCCGCGTCGAGGGGGTCGCCGCTGAGCACGAGCACGTTCGCCGCGGCCCCAGGCTGCAGCGTGCCGACCTGACCCTCGAGCCCCAGGATCTGCGCGGGCACGTGGGTGATCGCCTTCAGCGCCTGCTCGCGGTCGACGCCCTCGCGCACGCAGCGCGCCGCCTGATACCAGAGGTAGCGCTCGCCGAAGCTGCTGTCGCGGTCGACCATCAGCCCGAAGGGGACGTCGGCGTCGGCGTAGACCCGGGGCACGAAGGTCTCGTGCTCCTCGCCGGTGAGGGGGTCGGTCTCGCGGTAGAGCAGGTCGGGCATCAGCAGCACCGGGCGACCGACGGTCTTGATCAGCTCCAGCGCCTTGTAGCAGTCGCCGCCGAGCACGAGGGTCGTGCGCGGGAGGAAGCCCAGCTCGTCGGCCATGGCGAGGGCGAAGGGCACGTCTTGCGCGCGCTCGCAGTAGACGAACGCGTCGAGCTGACCCTGGACCAACAGGTAGAGGTTGCGTTGCTTCTCGTCCACGTCTTCGGGGCGGAGCAGGGCGCGTCCGAGCTCGCGCGCCTTGGCGGGCGGCACCTCGACCTGCTTGCCGTCCTTCTGCTGCTCGCGGGCGTAGCGCTTCTCCGCGGCCTTGTCGAGCTCGTCCTGGAGCTGGGCGAAGGACTCGCGCAGCTGCGCCCGCTGGCGCACGCGGTCCCAGCCGGGGCGGTCGCTGACCGAGAGGATCAGGCCCGTGCCCGCGCGGACGGTCATCTCCTCGACCGTGAGACCCAGCGGCTGCACCGCGCGCCCCATGCCGCCGATCGCGGTGTCGTTGCCCTGCATGACGTTGACCGTGGTCACGCCCTCGCGGAGGAAGCTCTCGAAGCGCACGCTCGAGGGGTCGATCGCGTCGAAGGCGTCGAGGAAGGGCGTGGTCGGCAGCGACTCGTTCGCCCGATCGAGGCCGCTCGAGGTGCGCCCCAGGACCATGCCTGGGAACAGCGTCATGCCGCGGACGTCGATCACGCGCGCGTCGTAGGGGAGCTTGGGCTCCTTGCCCTCCAGCACGGCCTTGACCTTGCCGTCCTCGATCAGCAACGCGGCTTCGCCGTCGTAGACGCCGGGGTCGAGGATCCGCGCTCCGGTCAACACCACCGTGTCTGCCCAGAGAGGGGCTGCGCTCGAGAGCGCGAGTGCCAGTAGCCAGGTGCGAGTCATGCTGCCTCGTGTTTCCAGCGCGCCCGCGGCGCGCCGACGCTGAGAGTCCGGTGTGCTCAGAAGTTCCGCTGGGGCTTTTTCGGAGGCTGCGCTGCCCCTCCGGGGGAGGCCTCGTCCCACGCCGCGTTCTCGACGTGCTCTGCGTCGCGGTAGACTGCGCGCCCGTCGCGCAGCACGAGCAGCGGCTTGCTCGTGGACGCGAAGGGCCTCCCGCTCCACACCACCAGGTCGGCGCGCTTGCCGACCTGGAGGGTCCCGGTGCGCTCGGCGATCCCCAGGAGCTGCGCGGGGCTGGCGGTCACTGCCTGCAGCGCGGCCTCGAAGGGCAACCCGTAGCGCATGGCCCACATGGCTTGCTCTGCGAGCCCCTCGTTCAGGCGATCGGCCGCGGTCAGGCAGAAGGGGATCTGCGCTTCGTGGAGCATGAGCGGCGTGCGCAGGCAGGGGTGCTCGGCCTCGCCGGTGCGCGCGCGGGAGCCCAGGGGCTCCATGAACATGGGTCCATAGATCACGACCACGTCGTGGCCGCGGAGCAGGTCGATCGCGTGATAGGCCTCGGTCGCCTCCTCGAACACCAGGCGCCGGATCCCGAACTCGTCGGCGAGGCGCAGCGCGGTCTCGAGGTCGTGGCGCTGGCGGGCGTGCACCCGCAGGCCGTGCGCTCCGGCGAGGGTCGCCGCGAGCGCCTTGGAGGCCGGGTCGTCGACCCCGCGCTGGGCGTTGAGCAGCGCCTCGCGCAGCACCCAGATCAGGCCCATGCGCGTGTTCGGCCGGCGCGCGGTCAAGCGCGCGACGTCGCGGAACGGGCGTCCATTGCTCCGCCCCCGACGCCAGGCCTCGTTGCTCAGGGTCAGCTTCACGTCGCCGCGGTGCGGGAGCAGCTCGGGCTGCTTGCCCGTCCCCACCAGGGTGCCCTGGCTGCCGACCACGCTCGCGGGGTTGGAGGTCACGTAGACCGTGGTCACGCCAGCCTGGGCCAGGCGTTGCCACACCGCCCCGCTGAGGCTCAGGGCGTCGGCGAGCTTGAGGTGCGGGACGACCTCCGACGAGTCCTCGACCGACCCGTCGCCGGCAGGGACCGCGGCGTCGATCAGGCCCGGCGTGAGCTCGACGTCGGCGAGGTCGAGGACCTCCGCGCCCTCGGGGAGCTGCAGCTCGGCGAAGGGGCCGACCCACGTGATCTGTGCGCCCTCGAAGACGACGGCGCCGCGGTCGATGGTGGCGCCGGCCGCGGTGTGCACACGACCGCGAACGACCCGCGGCGCCGCGCCGACGGTCACGGCCGTGAGGCAGAGCCCGGCGCAGGCGAGGGCGAGGTGCGACGCGAGCCTCATTGGGCGCCTCCGTTCGGGGTCCGACGTCGCCACGCGAGGCGCCCGTCGACGTAGACCGCGAGGAGCTGGCTGCTCGCGCGCAGCGGGTGTTCGCTCCACACCAGGACGTCGCCGTCGGCGCCGGGCTTGAGCGTGCCGACCCGGTCACCCAGACCCAGGGCGCGCGCTGGGGCGCCGGTGAGCCCGTCGAGCGCGCGCGCGACGCTCAGCCCCCCGCGCACCGCGAGCAGGGCGCTGCCGCGCAGGCTGCGCGGGCTCCGCAGGGGGGCCGCGCTGGTGAAGCACACCTCGGCGCCGCGCTCGGCGAGCTGCGCCGGGAGCGCCAGGCTCAGGCGCGGGGTGTCGAGGTCGTAGGGGCCGCAGAGCACCGGGCGCCCCGAGAGGGCCAGCTCGCTGAAGCCGGGCTCGGGCCGCGGGTCGAGGTGCAGGATCAAGCGCAGCCCGAGGGCCTGGGCCAGGTCGAGCATGCGCCGGGCGTTGCCCGGGTCGTCGACCGTGCACAGCCCCGGCAGGTCGCCGCGGGCGAAGGCCGAGAAGGCGTCGTCGCCCTCGCTGTGTCCCGCCTCGAGTCGCTGGCGGAGGTCGCTGTAGGCCATGACCGCGCTGGTCGGAGCTCGGTCGTCGCGCAGCGCGTCTCCGGCGAGGCAGAGCTTGGCGACCGCGGGCGCGCCCTCGGCCTTCCCGCCCTGGGTCTTGACCAAGGCGCCGCGCCCGCCGAACACGGCGCCGTCGCCCGGGAGGACGACGCAGCTCGTGATCCCCGCGCGCAGGGCCTGCGCGAACTCGGCGTGGCCGAGGTCGACGGCCGAGAGGGTGTCGACGTCGTCGGCGAAGGCCTCGGCGCTCTCGTCGAGGTCGCCCAGCCCGCCGAGGTGGGTCCGCAGGTCGACGAAGCCCGGGGTGACCACCGCGCCGGGGTAGCGGTCGACCCGCAGCCCCTCGGGGTATTCGTGCGTGAGGGCGCCGACCTTGCCCTCCTGGATCACGACGCCGCCGCCGTCGAGGGGCTCGAGGCCCGCGCCCGCGAGGACGCGCCCGCCCTCGACCACCACGCTCTGCGCGGCTCCCGGGGCGGCCGCGCCGCAGCACAAGAAGGCGAGGAGCGCCGGGGCGAAGGCCGCCGTCGGGTGTTGAACCTTCACTGGGGCTTCCTCCGGTAGGCGAGTTGGCCGCCGACCACCGTCGCCACCACGGCGCCGTCGTCGTCGACCAGGGTCAGGTCCGCGAAGTGGCCGACCGCCACGCGTCCGACCTGGCCTTCGAGGCCGAGGACGCGGGCCGCGGCGCGGGTCACCGCCGCCTCGGCGCGGGCTGGGTCGAGCCCCTCGGCGGCGTAGAGTTCGGCGTTGAGGCCGACGAAGCGGCTGCGCGCCAGGCTCCCGGTTCCGATCGCGAGGGTCACCCCCGCCGCGTCGAGGAGGGCCGCGCCGCCCTCGCGGTCTCGCACGGGGTGCAGCTCGCGCCAGCCAGCCCTCGGGCGCGGGGCCGACTCGCCGCGCGCGTATTCGTCGGGCTGGGCGCCGCTGACCGTGGGGGGGATCGCCGGGCCGAGCACCACCGCGACCTCGGCCGCGGCCAGCTCGCTGGCCGCGAGGTAGGCCTCACGGCCCCCCTCGAGCACCAAGCGCAGCTTGAACTCCTCCGCCAGCTCCAGGGCGTTGATCACGTCGGACACGCGCTCGACGTGCAGACGCAGCGGGAGCTCGCCGCTGAGCGCGCGGACCATGGCGTCCTTGCCGCGGTCGCGGGGAGGCTCGCTGGGGGCCTTCGGGCCCTTGTCCTTGGCGTCCTTGTCCTTGGCGTCCTTGTCCTTGGCGTCCTTGTCCTTGGCGTCCTTCTCGGGCGCCGGCTTCGTCCCCGAGTCGACCTCGGCGACCGCGGGGAGCTCTTTGACGTAGGCGTCGAGCTCTTCCCGGTAGTCGAGCCAGGCTTCCTGGTAGCGCTTGGCCTCGGCGAAGGCTTCCCGCAGCTTGCCCCAGTGCTCGACCCGGGTCAGCGCGCCTTCGCCCACGCCCAGGCCGGCGCAGAGCGCGACGGCGTCGCTGAGCACCCGCTCTTCGGGCTTCGCGACCTTGGGCAGCAGCCGGACCACGGCGGCGAGGCCGTTGATCCCTTCGCGATGGTGGTCCGGGGTCAGGCAGAGGGCGGTGACGCCCTGGCTGTAGGCCTCGGCCATGAAGTCGACGTCGTAGGGGTCGAAGCCGTCGAGGGCGGTCCCCAGGCGGGAGTTGCCCTCGACCGCCGCCCACGCGTCGATCCGACCGGGGAGCAGGGTCGCCCCCTGAGCGTCGAGGACCGGCATGCGCCCGGGGACGCGAGGGCGCCCGCTGACGAGCTGAACGATCTTGCCGCCGGCGACGAGCACCGCGTCCTTGCCCGGGGCGTCCGGGATCTTCGCGTTGACGATGACGACGTTTTGGGCGGAGGCGAGCTGCGCGCAGAGCGCGAGCGCCGCCAAGCCGCCCAGGAAGCAGGGTCTCATGAGCACCTTCGCGGTGCTGACGTTACGCGCCCGGTGCGGGAGCGACAAGCGTCGACCGGTCGCAGAAGTGTAAGAGCGCTAGCCGCAGCCCTTAGCCGTAGAAGCCGCGCACGACGTCGATCACCCGCTGGCGATCGGCCGCGGGCAGCTCCGGGTACATCGGGAGCGAGATCACCTCGGCCGCCGCGGCCTCGGCCAGGGGCAGGTCGCCCGCGCGGTAGCCGAAGTTCTCGAAGCACTCCTGCAGGTGGAGCGGGATCGGGTAGTAGACCCCGTTGCCGACCTTGGCCGCGTCGAGGGCCGCCTTGAGCGCGTCGCGGCGCTCGGCGCGGATCGTGTAGAGGTGATAGATCGGGCTCACGTGCGCGAGCGGCGCGCGCAGGGGGGTGACCCCGGCCACGTCGGCGAAGGCGGCGTCGTAGGCCGCGGCGTGCTCCCGGCGCTGGGCGTTCCAGCCGTCGACGTGCGGCATCTTGGTGCGCACGATCGCCGCCTGGAGCTCGTCGAGGCGGCTGTTGATCCCGACCTCCTCGTGCACGTAGCGTCGCTTCGAGGAGCCGTGCACCCGCAACGAGCGCAGGCGCTCGGCGAGGGCGTCGTCGTTGGTGGTGATCAGCCCGCCGTCGCCCGCGCCGCCGAGGTTCTTGGTCGGGTAGAAGCTGAAGGTCGCTGCGTGGCCGAAGGCGCCGCAGCGGCGGTCGCGGTAGGACGCGCCGTAGGCCTGCGCCGCGTCTTCGATCAGCGCCAGCCCGTGCTTGGCGCAGATCGCCTCGAGCGCGTCGTAGTCGCAGGGCCGGCCGAAGATGTCCACCGCCATGACGGCGCGCACGCGCGCCCCCTGCTTGGGCTCGCGGAGGGTGCCGTCGCTCTCGCGGGTGCAGGTCGCGAGGAACGCCTCCAGGGCCGCCGGGTCCATGTTGATCGTGTCGGGCTCGACGTCTACGAAGTCGACGCGGCACCCCAGCCGCGCGGGGGCGCCGGCGGAGGCGAAGAAGGTCATGGGGGTCGTGACCACCGAGTCGCCGGGGCCGAAGTCCATGGCGCGCAGCACGAGGAGCAGCGCGTCCGAGCCCGAGGCGCAGCCGATCGCGTGCTTCACGCCGATCGCCTCCGCGGCCTCGGCTTCGAGGGCTTTGCCTTCGGGGCCGAGCACGAAGTGCTGCGAGACGAGGACCTTGGTGACCGCGCGGCGGATCGCCGGCGCGAGCAGGCGGTGCTGCGGGCCCAGGTCGAGGAGCGGAATCGGCGTCGGTTGGTTCATGGCGCGAAGCTAATCCCGGCGCGAATCGGCGTCAACGCATGCCGCAGGAAGGAGGCTGCGCCGAGGCGTGGCGGGTCGCCGCGGTGCGCTATGCTGCGCCCGTGCACGAGGCGAGCCCCGAGGACGACGCGCTCGACTACCTGCGGCCCGCCTCCGGCAAGCGGCGGTGGGCCGCGGCCGTGGCCCTGCTCCTGGTCGCGCTGCTCGGCTTCGGCGCGGCCGATCGGTACCGCGCCGCCCACGTGCGCCTGTGGGTCGTCAACGGCGGGGCGGAGCCGCTGACCCTCGACCTGACGCCCTTCGGCGTCCCCAAGCTCGAGCTCGAGTCCGGCGCCGCCAGGCTCTGCGACGTCGCCGCCGGCGACCGGGTGATCGAGGTCGCAGGGGAGCCCCTCGAGCTGCGCCTCGCGCCCTCCTTCGCCGAGCGTTGGCGGGGGCGGGTGGTCTACGTGCTCAACCCCGGCGGCCTCGGGGCGGTGGTGTGGGAGGAGGCGCGCTACGGGCCCGACGACGAGGCGCCGCCGGGGCCGCGGCTGCTCCACCCACACACCTTCTTGCGCGTCGACGACGTGGACATCGTGGGCGAAGGCTTCCCGGAGACGACCGGCGGGCGACGGCTGACGCGCCTCGTGTTCGTGCCCGGGGAGCCCCAGGTCGTGGCCCAGCGGCTGAACGAGCTGGACGCCTCCGCGCGGCTGGGCTACCTCGAAGCCCACGTCGCCTGGCTGTGCGCGCGCGAAGCGCCGCCTGCCTACGAAGCCGAGACCCTCGACGCCTACCGGCGGCTGGCCCTCGAACTGGGGGCCGGAGAGCGCTTGCGCGCGACCCTGCGCGCCGGCCTCGACGCGGGGTCGAGCCTGAACGTTCACCGGATCTACCAGGACGTGGAGTGCGCCCTCGGCGGAGATCGCGCGCTGCGCGCGCACTACGCCGAGCTGCGCGAACAGGTGCCCGACGACGCGCGCCTGGCCTACCTCGCCGGACGCCTCGACCCCGACGCGCGGGGAGCCGAGGCCTCGTACCGAGAGGCGCTCGCCCTCGACGACGCGCTGGCGTATGCGCACCACGGCCTCGCCTACCTGCTCGCCGCGCGGGGTGAGTTCGCGCCGGCGGCGGAGGCGGCGCGGCGCGCCGTGGCCCTCGCCCCCGACCAGCCCGAGTTCGCCGAGGTGCTGTGGCTGGCCCGCCTCGGGGCCGGCGAGACCTCCGCGCTGCTCGCCGAGCTGCAGCTCGATCCCTTCGCCCCGCGCAGCGCGAGCCTCGACGCGGCGACCGAGCGGCGGGTGCTCGAGCTCGTGGCGAGCTACGACCGGCCGCAGCTCGGGCGCGCCCTGGCAGCCTACGCGGCGAGCCTGGGGGACGACGCCGCCGACGAGCGCCTGAACCTGGCCCTGGCGACCGTCGCCGAGCTCGAGGCCGACGGCCCCGGTCTGGTCGCCGCCGCCGACGCGCTCGGCGGGGGCCGCGCGCGCCACTTCCGCTTGCTCGGACTCGCCGCCGAGGGGCGGCTGGCCGAGCTCGACGAGGTGCTCGGCGCCGAGGCCGACCCCTGGGAGCTGCTCCACGCCAGCCTCGCGGCGAGCGCGGCCTCCGACGCGCCGCGCGCCGAGCGCTGGCGCAGTGCCGCCGCCGCAGCCTTCGCGTCCCAGGGCGCCAAGGGGCAGGCTCTCGGCCAGGCCCTCGCGGAGCCCCCCGCCGACCTCGACCGGCTGCCGCTGCCCTTGCGCGACGGCGCGCTGTTCTTCGCCGTCCTCGCGGCGGCGCACCCCGGCGACGCCGAGCGCTTGCAGGCTGCCGCGCGCCGCCGGCTCCTCGGGGCCCTCGCTCCGGCTCCCAGCGTGAGGCGCTTCGTCAGCGACCGCTGAGCCCAACCAGAGTGTTGCTCCCCCTCGTGTCACCGGAGGCGTTCACACCCGTCACCTTGAGACGCACGTGGGCCAACGCACCGTTTAGGGCCGAGGGCGAGGTGGCCTACGATTTGCTCGACACGTCCTTCAGGAGGTCTTCGTGAGCCTCAGACGAGTCTTCGCAGCGGCGGCGCCGCTGCTCCTCCTCTGCGCCGCCGCCGACGCGCAGACGGATTGGGTCGCCTACTACCACCGACGGGTCGCGCAGTTCGAACGTGAGAACCGCCAGCTCGCCCCGACCAAGAAGCACGTGGTCCTGGTCGGCGACTCCCTCACCGAGGGCTGGGCCCGCAGCGGACGCACCGCCAGCTACCTGCCCCGGATCGCAGAGCGCGTGCTGAACCGCGGGATCGGCTCCGACCGCGTCGGCCCCCCGCGCGGGGTGCTCAGCCGCATGGACGCCTCGATCTTCGACACGCAGCCGAGCCACGTCGTGTTGCTGGTCGGGGTCAATCAGATCGGCTCCTCGGGCAGCGGGATCCCCCGCGCCGTGCGCGACTACGAATCGATCGTGCGCCAGGTTCGCGCGCGCCTGCCCGACGTGCCCTTGATCGCGGTCAGCACCCCCCCGGTGCGCTGGCCCCACGCCGACTTCAAACAGCCCGTCTTGCGCTACAACGCCGAGCTCGCGCGGATCGCGCAGGCCCACGGCGCGCAGTTCCTCGACCTGCATGCGCTGCTGGTCGACGACCACGGCTGGCTGCGCTGGGACGCCAGCGCCGACGGCCTGCACCTGACCGACAAGGGCTACCGGATCTACGGTCAGGCCCTGGAGGCCTTGATCCTCGGCAGCAACGCCCCCGGGCCGGCGACCGACGTGTGGCTGCAGCGCGGCAGCCGTGGCCCCGCGGTCTCCGCCCTGCAGCAGCGGCTGAACCTGCACGGCGCCCGGCCGCAGCTGAGCGTGGACGGCGCCTTCGGGGCGGACACCGAGGCGGCGCTCAAGGCCTTTCAGCGCCGCTTCGGCCTGGCCGAGACCGGGCGTGAGGACCCCGCCACCCGCGCGGCCCTCGCCGCGCCGCTCCCGCTCGGCTTCGGCCGCCGCGGCGCCGAGGTCGAGCGCCTGCAGCGCGAGCTCAACGCCCGCGGCGCGAGCCTGGTCGTCGACGGCCGCTTCGGGCTCGCGACCGAGGCCGCGTTGCAGGCCTTCCAGCGCGACGCCGGGCTCGAGGCCACGGGCCGCGTGGACCCGCAGACCCGCGCCGCCCTCTCCCGCCCGCTGGCCCTGGCCCGCGGCAGCGAGGGCCCGGAGGTCACCCACCTCCAGCAGCGACTCAACGCCAACGGCGCGACACTGGAGGTCGACGGCAAGTTCGGTCCCTTGACCGAAGCCGCCGTGCGCGCGTTCCAGCGCGCCAAGCAGCTGCCCGACACCGGGCGCGCCGACCCCGCGACCCTCGCCGCGCTCGCGCCCGCGCCCCCCGGCGGCCTGCTCGGGGGTCTCGGGCAGTAGAGCCCGACGCCGAGGCCGAGACCGAGACCGACGCCGAGGCCGAGGCCGAGGCCGAGGCCGAGACCGACGCCGAGACCGACGCCGAGACCGACGCCGAGACCGACGCCGAGACCGACGCCGAGACCGACGCCGACGCCGAGACCGAGACCGAGACCGAGACCGAGACCGAGACCGAGACCGAGACCGAGACCGAGAC